>NZ_JAOTJD010000035.1:0-52046 GCF_042714595.1 Phenylobacterium ferrooxidans
CAAACACCAAGGAGACATCTGCAGAATCCGCTTCGACCTAAGATTTCGACTCCAACGCCATATGCGATTCCCCTGCCAATGAGGGGGAGAGGGTAGGGTGAGGGGGCCGTCGAACCGCTGAAGTTTCTAGAACAAAAGACGAACATCTGGCAGGTTCGTCACACAAGCAGGGACGGCTCCCATGACCCGAGACGCGCCGACCGACAGGGCCCGCGACCTCCGCGCCACCCAGACGCAAGCCGAGGCCATACTCTGGCGATCCCTCCGCAACCGTCGCCTCGGCGGCTGGAAGTGGCGGCGGCAGTATCCCGTCGGCCGCTACATCACCGACTTCACCTGCCTAGAGGCCCAACTCATCGTCGAGCTCGACGGCGGCCAGCACTCAGAAGCCGTCGTCTATGACGACCGCCGCACGGCCTTCCTCGAAAGCCAGGGCTTCCGGGTGCTCCGCTTCTGGAACCATGAACTCTACGAGCACAGCTCTGACGTCTGCGACGTCATCCTGCGTCATTGCGGCGGAGAGACCCCCTCACCCTACCCTCTCCCCCAAGGGGGAGAGGAGAGATCACCCGCAAACCTCCAGCCATCCCCTCCTCTCCCCCTCTTGCGGGGGAGAGGGTAGGGTGAGGGGGCCGTCGAACCGCTAAGCCTAGGGGAGCTTCCCCTGCGCCGCAGCCACCGCCGCGGCCGCGTCAGCCTTGAACCCCTGGGCGTTCAGCGCCTCGCACAGGGCCGTCAGGCAGACCCGCACGTGCCAGGCCGTGGCGGACGCGCCCATGAGCCCGATCCGCCAGATCTTGCCCTTCAACGGGCCGAGGCCGGCCCCGATCTCCAGGTCCCACTTGGCGAGCACATAGGCGCGCACGGCGGCCTCATCGACGCCCTCGGGCACGATGACGGCGTTCAGCTGCGGCAGGCGATGGGCGGGATCCACCAGGAACGTCAGCCCCGCGGCCTCGATCCCGGCGGCCAGGGCCTCGTGGCTGCGCGCATGGCGCACCAGCACCGCCTGCTGGCCCTCCTCGAACAGGGCCACCAGGCTCTCATGCAGCCCATACAAGGCATTGATCGGCGCCGTGTGGTGATAGGTCCGGCCGCCCTCGCCGCCCCAGTAGGACATCAGCAGATTGAAATCGAGCAGCCAGTTGCGGACCTTGGTCTTGCGGCCCGAGATCGCCGCCTGGGCCCGGGGCGACAGGCAGATCGGCGACAGGCCAGGGGGCGCCGAGAGGCACTTCTGGGTGCCGGAATAGATGACGTCGGCGTCCCAGGCCGCCGCGTCCACCGTGATGCCGCCCAGCGAGGTGACGCAGTCCACCACCGACAGGGCGCCGTACTTGCGGGCGAGCGCGCAGAGCGCGGCGGCGTCGCTCTTGGCGCCGGTCGAGGTCTCGGCGTGGACGAAGGCCAGCACCTTCACAGGCGCCCCGGCCATCGCGGCCTCGATCCTTTCCGGGTCCACCGGCTGGCCCCATTCGAACTCGACCTTGATCACCTCGGCGCCGGCCCGGTCGGCCATGTCGGCCATGCGCCCGCCAAAGGCGCCGTTGATGGCCACCACCGCCCGGTCGCCCGGCTCCAGCAGGTTCATGATCGCCGCTTCCATCCCCGCCGTCCCCGGCGCCGGCAGCGGCACACAGGCATAGCCTTGGGCGTTGAACAGCCGCGACAGGCCCGCCTTGATCTCCTCCATCAGGTTCTGGAACTCGGGGTCCAGGTGACCGATGGTCGGCCGCGCCAGGGCCGCCAGCACGCGCGGGCTGACGTCGGAGGGGCCGGGCCCCATCAGGATGCGGCGCGGCGGCTGGAAGCTCTGCATGAGATGTCCCCGAAGAAAATGCCGGCGACGATTAGGCCGCGAGGGGAGGAAGGGGAAGGCGTTTTCGCCACGAATCTCGGTGCGCAGGGGAGGAAAACTACCCCAGGATCCGCGCCTCGATCTTGCCGCGCAGGACGTTGTCCACCTCCAGCACCTCCTCCAGATACCGATCGATGCCGCCGTGGCTTTCGGAGATCACCGCCAGGCCGTGGTCCAGATAGTCAGGGTGGACGCTGGCCGCCTGCCGCAGGGCCTCGTCGTCCACATGCTTGCCGGTGAGGTCCAGGATATAGGTCCGCAGGAAATCGGTCCGCGCGGCCATCCGCGCCTCGTTGTTGGTCATCAGGTAGTCGTGGAGCGTGTCGTCGCGGTGGACGCCGGCGATGTGGTGGGTCAGGGCGCAGACCAGGCCGGTGCGGTCCTTGCCCGCCGCGCAGTGCACCACCAGGGCGCCGTCGCTCTCGGCCAGCGCCCGGAAGTAGCGGCGGAACAGGTCCACATGGCGCGGCTGGTGCGGGGCTTCGCGGTAGAAGCCCAGGCTGTCGCGCCGGAACCACTCGGCGTCCACCCGCTCGGCCGCCGCGATGGCCTCGGCCCAGTCCTGCTCCACGCCCTCGATGTCGTTCTCGATCACCTCGCCGGCGAAGCCCGGCCAGCGCCGCGACGGCTCCCGGTCCCGCTCGCGGCGGCGGCGCAGATCCACGATGGTGGCGATGCCCAGCTCGGCCATCTTGGCCAGGTCGGCGGCGGTGGCCTGGCCGTGATTGGCCGAGCGATAGACCACGCCGGCCTTCATGCCGCGTCCGCAGGCGGTGTCGTAGCCGCCCAGATCACGGAAGTTCTCGATGCCTTCGAAGTCGATGTGCCGGGTCATGGAATTTGTCTAACGCCGCGACCCGGCGGAAGGCAATCTTGACCGGCGCCGATCAATCCTCGGCGGGGATCGCGTCCGGGTCCAGGCCCAGCGCCCGCACCCGGGCCTCCCAGCGCTCGGTCGCCGTATCATAGTAGTCGAAGATGCACGGATAGCAGCCGCGCCGGCAGCACTCCATCGGATCAGGCTTCGTCGGACGCTTCGGAACGGTGGGTTGGTCGGTCATCGTCGGTCGGATGTTGCCACATGTTGGTCAGTTGGCGGGCCGGTTTTTCCTTGCCGGGCAAGGCTTGGCGGCCACCCGCCGTCAAACCCGTTTTCTTCCATCCACGGCCACCGACATGTTCAGCGGAACGGCGGCTCGTCGAAGCTCCGCAGCTTGCGCGAATGCAGGCTGGCGCCCTCCTTGCGCAGCAGCGCCATGGTGGCGATGCCGATCTGCAGATGCTGGCCGATGGCCCGCTCATAGAAGGCGTTGGCCTGGCCGGGCAGCTTGATCTCCCCGTGCAGGGGCTTGTCGGAGACGCAGAGCAGGGTCCCGTAGGGCACCCGGAACCTGTAGCCCTGGGCGGCGATGGTGGCGCTCTCCATGTCGATGGCCACGGCCCGGGATTGGTTGAACCGCAAGGCGCTGACCGAGTAGCGGAGCTCCCAGTTGCGGTCGTCGGTGGTGACCACGGTCCCGGTCCGCAGCCGCTTCTTCAGCACCTCCCCGGTCTCCCCGGTGACCAGCTCGGCGGCCTTGCCCAGCGCCACCTGCACCTCGGCGATGGGCGGGATCGGGATGGCCGGCGGCAGGACGTCGTCCAGCACGTGGTCATCGCGCAGATAGGCGTGGGCCAGCACATAGTCGCCGATGGTCTGGCTGCCGCGCAGGCCCCCGCAGTGGCCGATCATCAGCCAGGCCTGGGGCCGCAGCACCGCCAGGTGGTCGGTGATGGTCTTGGCGTTGGAGGGGCCGACCCCGATGTTCACCAGGGTGATCCCCGCCCGGCCCTGCGCCATCAGGTGGTAGGCCGGCATCTGGTGGCGCCGCCAGGATCCGTCGGCGATCTGCTGCTCGGGGTTCTCGCTGTCGGCCGTCACCACCACCCGGCCCGAGGCCGAGAGCTGGGTGAAGGGGCTGCCCGGCGCCCGCAGCTGCTCGCAGCCCCAGCGGACGAACTCATCCACGTAGCGGTGGTAGTTGGTGAACAGGATGTACTGCTGCACATGCTCGGCCGGCGCCCCGGTGTAGTGGGTCAGGCGCGCCAGGGAGAAATCGGTCCGCAGCCCGTCGAACAGGGCCAGCGGACGGGCTTCCTCAAGGGCCGGGCTCCAGAAGCCGTCAGCGATCTCGTCGCCGATCTGGGAGAGCTCGGTGGTGGGGAAATAGCGGGCGATGTCGGCCGATCCGATGTCGGCCATGGCGATGTCCACGGCCCCGTCCAGCACATAGGGGAACGGCATTTCCTGGCTCGAGCGGCCCACGCTGATCTCGACCTTGAAGTCGGTCAGCAGCAGGGTGATCTGCTCCAGGAGGTAGTCGCCAAAAAGGTCCGGGCGGGTCACCGTCACCGCATAGTTGCCGGGCGCCGACAGCCGGGCATAGGCGCGGCTGAGCCGGGGGTAGGTCTGGCCGTGGGGCCAGGTCAGGCGCAGCTCGGGATAGACGAAGGCGCCGGCCGCCCGGACCGCCGGGTCGGGGGGCGGGCCCCCGGCCAGGAAGGTTTTCAACGCGTCTCGCAGGGCGGTGACGGTCTGCTGGTACTCGGCGCTCAGCTTGGCGACGATCTCCGCCGCCTGGGTCTCTGGGTTCATGGCGCACTTTAGCGCAAGAAGGCCAAGGTTTCGAGACAGGGCGAGCGTCGGGATGGACGCGAGGCCGCATCCCGGCGACAAAGGCCCGACAGGTTCGCTGCTAAGGGTTTGCCATGAATCGCTTGTTCACCGCCTTCATCGTCGGCGCCATGATCCTGGGCGTCGCCGTCGGCTGGGGCGTGAACCAGTACGCGACCCCCGAGCAGGCCAAGGAGGTCGCCTCCAACCTCTCCATCATCACCGACGTCTTCCTGCGGCTGATCAAGATGATCATCGCCCCCCTGGTGTTCGCCACCCTGGTGGCCGGCATCGCCCACATGGAGGACGCCGCCACCGTCGGCCGGGTCGGCGCCAAGGCGATGGGCTGGTTCATCACCGCCTCGATCGTCTCCCTGACCATCGGCCTGATCATGTCCCACCTGCTGCACCCGGGCGCGGGGCTCTCCCTGCCCAACCCGGACGCCGTGGCCGGCGCGACCGTGGATGTCTCGAAGTTCACTCTGCGCGAGTTCATCACCCACCTGGTGCCCAAGTCGATCGTTGAGGCCATGGCCAACAACGAGATCCTGCAGATCGTCATCTTCTCGGTCTTCGTCGGCACCGCCGTGGCCGCCATCGACGACAAGGCGCCGGCGGTCCTGGCCCTGGTGGAGCAGATCGCCACCATCATGCTGAAGGTCACCGGCTATGTGATGAAGACCGCTCCGCTGGCCATCTTCGCCGCCCTGGCCTCCACCATCGCCGTCCAGGGCCTGGAAATTCTCGGCACCTATGCGGCCTTCGTCGGCGGCTTCTACCTGTCGCTGGGCATCCTCTGGGCCCTGCTGGTGGCGGTGCTGATCCTGATCGTCGGCCCGCGCGGCATGAAGCTGGTGGCCGCGATCCGCCAGCCGGCCCTGCTGGCCTTCTCCACCGCCTCCTCGGAAGCCGCCTATCCGCGCACCCTGGAGGAGCTGCAGAAGTGGGGCGTGTCGCGCAAGGTGGCGAGCTTCGTCCTGCCCCTGGGCTACTCCTTCAATCTCGACGGCTCGATGATGTACTGCACCTTCGCGGTGCTGTTCATCGCCCAGGCCTACGGCATCGATCTTTCCATCGGCCAGCAGCTCACCATGCTGGCCCTGCTGATGGTGACCTCCAAGGGCATGGCCGGCGTGCCACGCGCCTCCCTGGTGGTGATCGCCGCGACGCTCTCCTACTTCAACCTGCCCGAGGCCGGCCTGATCCTGATCCTGGCGGTTGACCACCTGCTGGACATGGGCCGCTCGGCCACCAACGTGGTGGGCAACTCCGTCGCCGCCGCCGTGGTCGCCAAGTGGGAGAACCAGGTCGAGCTCCCCGAGCCCGAGCCAGAACCCAAGGTCGCCTAGTCGACTCTCGTTAACGGTCGATTCTGGGCTTCTGAGTCAGAACTACGCCTGGGAGAGACCTCCCGGGGGCCGACCATGGCGAGCGAAAGCTCGACGCACGAGATCGAGCAGGAACGCCACGCACGCCGCGAGGCCGAGGCCCTGCTCGAGATTCGCACGGCGGAACTGCGCCAGGCCGGCGACGCCTTTCAACAGATGAGCTCGGCGCTAGGTGTGCGGGTCGCTGAGCTCGAGGCCGAGCGCTCTCTGACCCTGCACCTGGCGCGGACCGACGCCCTGACCGGCCTGCTCAACCGGGGCGCCTTCACCTCGGCCCTGATCGAGCGACTGGAGGACGCCCATGAGACTACGACCCGCGTCGCCCTGTTCGTCCTGGATCTGGACCGCTTCAAGCATCTGAACGACACCCTGGGCCACCACGCCGGCGATCTGTTGCTGAACGAGATCGGTATGCGGCTGAGGGCCCAGGCCCAGCCCGGAGACCTGGTGGCCCGCCTTGGCGGCGACGAGTTCGCCCTGATCAGCGCCACGGCCGACGTCGCCGGCCGGGCCGGGCAGATCACGGCCGCCCTCGCCCAACCCTATTGGATCTACGGCCGCACGGTGGCCCCGAGCGCCTCCGTGGGCGTGGCGGTGTTCCCCGACGACGCCGTCGACGCCACCGAGCTGCAACGCTTCGCCGACATGGCCCTCTACCGCGCCAAGGCCGGCGGCGGCCGCCGCGCCTCGGTCTTCGACACCCAACTGCGCGACGCCAGCAACCGGCGCAACAGCCTGGAGACCGACCTTCGCCGCGCCATCCCGGAAGGTGAGATCGTCCCCTGGTATCAGCCGGTGGTGAACGCCCAGGACAGCCGGATCGTCGGGGTCGAGGTGCTGTCGCGCTGGAACCACCCGCAGCAGGGCCTGCTGCTGCCGGGAACCTTCGTGCCGCTGGCCGAGGAACTGGGCCTGATCGGCCAGATGGACGCCGCTGTGTTCGCCGCCGCCTGCCAGCGCGCCGCTCCGTGGGTGGCGCAGGGCCTGATCGACACCATCTCCTGCAACGTATCGCCCCGGGAGCTGCTGGACCCGTCCTTCTCCCGCAACCTGATCCGCCGCCTGCGCGCCACCGACCTGCCCGCGACGGCGCTGACGGTCGAGATCACCGAGACCTTCCTGGTGGACGACCTGGATCTGGCGCGGCGCCACATCGAGCGGCTGGCCTCCTGCGGCATCCGCGTCGCCCTGGACGACTTCGGCACCGGCTATTCCAACCTGCGCGCCCTGATGCAGCTGCCGATCCACACCGTGAAGCTGGATCAGTCCTTGATTGGCGACGTCGGCCGCGAGCCGCGCGTGTCCAAGCTGGTGCGCTCCATGCTGCAGGCCGCCACGTCCCTGGACATCCGCATCGTCGCCGAGGGGGTGGAGGACGAGGCCCAGGCCCTGTTCCTGCGCGCCGCCGGCTGCGACCGCTTGCAGGGCTTCCTGTTCGCCCGTCCCATGCCTGCCGAGGCGGTGGAGGCGCGGCTTCGCGAGAGTGCGGCGATGTCGGGGCCGCTCCCCGCTGTCGCACCGGCCCGGTTGCGCCGGGCGGTCTAGCCTCCCGGCTGACGCCACCCCATATCTTCTGGGACCACAACGGCCCCAAGAGACCCATGCACAACCACCTTCGAACCTTCATGCTGCTGGCGGCGATGACCGCCCTCTTCGTCGGCGCCGGCTATCTCATCGGCGGCGCCGGGGGCATGGCCATCGCGCTGGCCCTGGCAGTGGCGATGAACGCCATCAGCTACTGGAACGCCGACAAGATCGTGCTGCGGATGTACGGCGCGAAGGAGGTCGACGAGAGCCATCCCGACCGGCTGATCGCCAACTTCGCCGCCGACGTCCACGCCCTGGCCGACGGCGCCGGGATGCCGCGGCCGAAGGTCTATCTGATCGACTCCGACCAGCCGAACGCCTTCGCCACCGGGCGAGACCCGGAACACGCCGCCGTGGCCGCCAACCTTGGCCTGCTGCGCATGCTGGACCGCCGGGAAATCCGCGGCGTGATGGCCCACGAACTGGCCCACGTGAAGAACCGCGACACCCTGACGATGACCGTCACGGCCACCATCGCCGGGGCCATTGCGGCGCTCGCCAACTTCGCCTTCTTCTTCCAAGGCAATGACCGCGACCGGCCAGGCGGGATCCTCGGCGTCATCGCCATCGCCATCCTAGCGCCCATCGCCGCGGCCCTGGTGCAGATGGCCATCAGCCGCCACCGGGAGTACAGCGCCGACGCCGACGGGGCGGAGATCAGCGGCGAGCCGGAGGCGCTGGCCTCGGCCCTGCAGAAGATCGACGCCTACGCCCGCGGCGGCATGGTCAACCATCAGGCCGAGCGCAATCCCGCCACCAGCCACATGTTCATCATCAACCCCCTGTCGGGCCAAGGAGCGGACAACCTGTTCTCCACCCACCCGGCGACGCAGAACCGGGTGGCCGAACTGATGAAGCTGGCCGGCCGGGCGCCGACGATCAGCGGCGGCCCACGTCGCTCGGGCACGGCGGTGCCGGTAACCCCCGCCGAACGGGGTCCCTGGAGCTAGCCCTTGACCTCGGTGGTCGGCCGATCATGGCCGTCCACCTGCTCTTCGTGCCACTTGCCGTCGGCGGTCTCAAAAGAGATGGCCGCGTCGGTTCCGGGGACCTTCTGCTCGCGGGCCACGCGGATGGCGGCGGCGCGAGCGGCGTCATGGCTGGGGAAGGTCTCGGAGTAGACCCCGTCTGACCGGTAGGCCCAACCGCCGTCATGTTCGACGATCTCGTAGACAACCTTGCTCATGACGCGCTCCGCTTGTTTTGATGTCACGGCCTGAACGGTCGAGGTGGCAAGGTCGATCCACGGAGGGGAAAGCACAGGCGATGGGAGATGAAACCCACGACCCGGAGACGCTGGCCTTCTATGACCGGGACGCTGCGGCCTATGCGGGGCGGCGATTGCCCAAGGTCTCCCAGCGGCTCACCGACTTCCTGGCGGCCTTGCCGGCCGGCGCCCATGTTCTCGACCTCGGCTGCGGGGGCGGTCAGGACAGTGAGGTGATGCTGGCGGAGGGGTTCGAGGTGACGCCTCTCGATGGGTCGAGGGGTTTGGCGGAGATCGCCAGCGCCAGGCTGGGGCGGCCGGTCCGGGTCCAGCTCTTCGAGGACATCGAGGACGAGGCGGCCTTCGACGCGATCTGGGCCAACGCCACCCTGCTGCACGTGCCCACGCCGGGCCTGCCGCAGGTGCTCGCCCGCGTGCGCCGGGCCCTGAAGCCGGGCGGGATCTTCCATGCGAGTTACAAGGCCGGCGAGGGCGGTGGCCGCGACACCCTGGGACGTTACTTCAACTTCCCGTCGGAGGCCGACCTGCGGGCCGCCTACGGCCAGGCCGGACCCTGGGCGGGCCTCACGATCCGTCAGGGCCTGGGCCACAGCTATGAGAATGAGGAGCGGACCTAGTTGCACGTCGCCGTGGTAAGGCCCGCCTGAGCCCCTATTCGGCCGGCACGTTCTCGCTGCGACGCGACAGGCTGCGGTCGAACTCGGCCCAGACCCCGGCGTCACCGTGCCATTGGCCCTTGGTGGCGGCCTTGGAATATTCCGTCGAGCGGGCCTCGAAGAAGTTGGCGTGCTCCACCCCCGACAGCATGGACTGGAGCCAGGGCAGCGGGTTTTCCTTCACCCCGCCGAACACTTCGGGCAGGTGCAGCTGGCGCAGGCGCCAGTCGGCGATGAAGCGGATATAGGCCTTGATGTCGTCCGGGGTCATGCCCTGGACCTCGCCGGCGGAGAAGGCCAGGTCGATGAACTTGTCCTCCAGGCCCACCACCGTCTTGCAGCAATCGATGATGTCGTCGGCCACGCTCTTGGTGACCACGCCGGTCTCGGCGTTGAAGGCGTGGTAGAGCTTGATGATGCCTTCGCAGTGCAGGCTTTCGTCGCGCACTGACCAAGAGACGATCTGGCCCATGCCCTTCATCTTGTTGTGGCGCGGGAAGTTCATCAGCATGGCGAAGCTGGCGAACAGCTGCAGGCCCTCGGTGAAGCCGCCGAACATGGCCAGCGTCCGGGCGATGTCAGCGTTCGTCTCGACGCCGAATTTCTGCATGTAGTCGTGCTTGTCGCGCATCTCCTGGTAATCCAGGAAGGCGGTGAACTCACTGTCGGGCATGCCGATGGTTTCGAGCAGCAGGGCGTAGGCCGCGATGTGGATCGTCTCCATGTTGGAGAAGGCCGACATCATCATCTTCACTTCGGTCGGTTTGAAGACGCGGGAATAGCGCTCCATGTAGTTGTCGTTCACCTCGACGTCCGACTGGGTGAAGAAGCGGAAGATCTGGGTCAGCAGGTTCCGCTCACGGTCGTTGAGCTTGGTCGCCCAGTCCTTGCAGTCCTCGCCGAGCGGGACCTCTTCCGGCATCCAGTGGACCTGCTGCTGCTTTTTCCAGAACTCATAGGCCCACGGATAGCGGAAGGGCTTGTAGGCGTAGGAGGGGGTGAGCAGGCCCGGCAGAGCAATTTTAGAGGCGGTCACAGGCGGACTTTCCAACTGGCGGAATCGACGGACGGGGCGTTATCGGATTAACTTTAGCCATCGATCCACGACAACATCTAGCGGCGAGTTAACGCACCCACCCAAGATGTTGTGAATTGCATGGGGATAGACAGTGGCCAACGGCATCACCCTCTATGGCGCGCGGGGTTCGGGCGCGGTCCCCGTCGAGGCCACCCTGACCCTTCTTGAAGTCCCCTACAGTCTGGTCGACGCCTACACCTGGGACCACGACGACCCGGCCAGCGGCGACCAGGTGTTGAAGGCCAATCCCATGCGCCAAGTTCCGGCCCTGGTGCTGCCGTCTGGCGAGACCATCACCGAGAGCGCAGCGATCCTGATCTGGCTGGCCGAGACCTATCCTCAGGGCCGGCTGGCCCCGCCCCCGGGCGATTCGAAGCGAACCCAGTTCTTGCGCTGGATGACCTTTGTCTCCTCGGCGATCTACTCCCTCTATTGGGTGAAGGACGATCCCGCGCGCCTGGTCCCGGATCCGGCCGGTCACTCGGCCCTGGAGGAACGGGTTTTGAACCGCATCTCCGACTGCTGGGGGATCATGGACAGTCAGGTGGAGCCGGGACGCTACATCCTGGGGGACGATCTGAGCGTGCTGGACCTCTATGTCGCCGCGGTCTCGCGTTTCCGACCGCGGCGGAGCCGGTTCTACGAGGTTGCGCCGAAGATGGGCGAGGTGGTGCGCCGGGTGGATATCGACCCGCGGCTCCATGCTCTGTGGAAGGACCGCATGGGCTTCCACGAGGGCTGGGAGGGCTGACGCCGGAGGCTAGTGGCGCGGCTTGATGGACAGCGAGAAGGCCACCATCGAGTCGTCCTTGGTCTCCTGGCCCCACACCATGTGCTGACCCTTCACCTCACGGTGGATGTAGCCGAAGGAGGTCTGCATCGAGCCCTTCCGCCAGCCGACGCCGAGCTGGGCGTCGCCGATCAGGGCGCTGGAGGGATCGGTGGACCAGCCGGCGCCGTTCCAGTCGCCGTTGTTGCGCTGCATGTTCAGACCCACCGCGCGCCCGCTGGCCGCGGCGAACAGATACCAGCGGCCCTCGTTCCCGAACGCGGAACCGTCCCGGACGCCCATGGCGCCCAGGCGGGACTTCAGGCCGTCGGACGCCTTCTGGCCAAGGGTCAGCATGGCCCCGGCCTCGGCCGAGCCGCCGACGCTGGACATGCCAAGGCCCGCATGGGGCGTCACCGAGACATCATAGCGCGCGGTGGCGAAGCTGACGGCGTCGGGCCAGTCGCGGGTGACGGCGATCTCATAGGCCTGGGCCTGGAATTGCGCGTGATCGACATTGATCGGCAGGCCACCGGGCGAATGCATGGCGCCGCCCACCGAGAGCCTGAGCGAATCCACCGCCACGCCGTTGTCGGCCAAGGTGATTTGGCTGTTGTCCCAGCGCACGGGGCCGTTCGGACCGTAGGTCTCACGATCCAGGAGATTGCCGATGGGGTCGTTACTGTCGCCGTGCGGCGTGAAAGTTCTGATTTGGAAGGCCGCGCTCATCAACTGCGCGGCGTCGGAATCCAGGGTGAGCGGTGTCGACTGCGCGAAGGCGCTCGTCGCGCCCATCCCACAAATCCCGAAGACGGTGGCCAGCCCAGCCATCGACCTCATGAGGCCTTCTCCCCTTGCCACGTCGCCAAGCGTGCGGCCTGCCGACATCCTTCCACGCCTGGAGAAGAGCGCAACGGGAAATTCGGTTCCCATGCTTAACCGTCGCACCCCCGCTGATTGCATCTTTCCCTTCAAGATCAGCGCCTCGGCTTGATGGACATGGTGACCGCGACCATCGAGTCGTCGCGATGGTCCCAACCCATGAGCGTGTGAGCCGCCTTCACCTTGCGCCGCATCCAGGCCAGGGACGCCTGGACAGACCCCTTGCGCCAGCCAACACCTGCCTGGATGTCGTTGATCAAGGCGCTGGAGGTGTCGGTGGACAGGCCCCGGGCGCCCCAGTCGCCATTGGTGCGCTGGACATTCAGGCCCACCGCCCGGCCGCTGGCGGCGGCGAACAGGTACCAGCGGCCTTCGTCGCCGAACCGGGCGCCATCGCGGACGCCCAGGCTGTTGGCCCAGCCTTCGGCCTTCCTGCGCAGGCGCACCACGGCGCCGGCCTCGGCTTCGCCGCCGGCGTTGGAGATTCCCACCCCCGCGTGGGGTGTGAAGTCCAGGTCGAAATCGCCGGCGGCGGCCGCCCAGAGATTGGGCCAACCCCGTGTGTAGCTGACAGCATAGGCGTCGGTATCGGTGGAGACCGCCTGGCCCGGCCGGGGCGGAAGCGCGCCTGGCGTGCGGGCGATCTGGCCAACCGAGATCCGCAGGGCGTCCACGGCGCCGAGGGCGGGGCGAGCGAAGGCCATTTCGCTGACCTTCCAGCGGGCGACCCCCTCGCCGGGCACATAGGTCTCGGCTGTCAGGGGGTTGGTGCGGTCCAGGGCCGTGCCCGTATAGGCGGGCTGACTGAAGGCCGGTTCAAGCCCAGCCTCCACAATAGGCCGGTCCACCGTCGCGGGGGCTGGAGTCTGTTGGCTGAAGTCGGCGGCGACCGCCGCCGTGCTGGCGAAGACGGCGGACCTGAGGTCCTGCCAGTGCTCCTGGAAGACCTGGTCCCCCGGAGAGGTTTCCACCTGTGGCGCTGGGAAGACGGCGGCGCCGAGCGCGGCGGTGGTCGCCGCGCACCCGATCATCACCGCCGTGACCGCCAGAAACCGCATACCCACCCCAGATGTGCGCCGTTAGTTCCTTAACGATAACGCAGCTACCCGAGTTTGGCGCCAGGGTTCTACTGGCAGGCGAGGCACTCGTCGTAGTCTGTCTTTTCCGAGGGTCCCTGGTCGATCATCACCAGGCCTTCGCCCCCGGCGTGGGCCGCCCGCTGCACCGACTTGGAACGCAGGTAGTAGAGCGACTTGCAGCCCCGTTCCCAGGCCTGCCAGTGCAGCATGTGCAGGTCCCACTTATCCACGTCGCCGGCCAGGAAGATGTTCACCGACTGGGATTGGCAGATGTCGGGCGTCCGGTCGGCGGCCAGTTCCACGACCCAGCGCTGATCCAGTTCGAAGGCGGTCTTATAGACGTCCTTGTCGTCCTGGCTGAGGAAGTCCAGGTGCTGGACCGAGCCCTCGTTCTCGAGGATGGAGTCCCAGGTCGCGGCGGTGTTCTGGCCCTTTTCCTCGAGCAGGCGCTCCAGATAGGGGTTCTTCACCGCAAACGTGCCCGACAGAGTCTTGTGGCTGTAGATATTGGCCGGGATCGGCTCGATTCCGGCGCTGGTGCCGCCGCAGATGATGGAGATCGAAGCAGTCGGCGCGATGGCCAGCTTGTGGCTGAAGCGTTCCATGACGCCTGCGTCGGCAGCGTCCGGGCAGGGACCGCGCTCGGCGGCCAGGGTGCGGGACGCCGCGTCGCACTGGCGACGCAGGTGCTTGAAGAGGCGCATGTTCCAGGACTTGGCGAGCGCGCTCTCGAAAGGCACGTTCTGGGCCTGGAGCAGGGTGTGGAAGCCCATCAGGCCCAGACCCACCGACCGCTCGCGGATGGCGGCGTAGACGGCGTTCTTCATCTCCGGCGGGGCGCGGTTGATGAAGTCCTGCAGGACGTTGTCCAGGAAGCGCATGATGTCTTCGATGAACGTCGGGTGGTCGCGCCACTCCAGGAACTTCTCGGCGTTGACCGAGGAGAGGCAGCAGACTGCGGTGCGTTCGGCGCCCAGGTGGTCGGGGCCGGTGTGCAGCATGATCTCGGAGCACAGGTTCGACTGCCGGACCTTCAGGCCGAGGTCGCGCTGATGCTGCGGCATGGAGCGGTTCACGGTGTCGGCGAAGATCAGATAGGGCTCGCCGGTCTGCAGGCGGATCTCCAGGATCTTCTGCCACAGGCTGCGGGCGTCGACTTCCTTGACCACCTCGCCGGTCTTGGGCGAGCGCAGGCCAAACAGCTCGCCGTCGCGGACGGCTTCCATGAAGGCGTCGCTGATGGAGATGCCGTGGTGCAGGTTCAGGGACTTGCGGTTGAAGTCGCCCGAGGGCTTCCGGATCTCCAGGAACTCCTCGATCTCCGGGTGGTGGATATCCAGATACACCGCCGCCGAGCCACGGCGCAGGGAGCCCTGGCTGATGGCCAGGGTGAGGCTGTCCATCACGCGGATGAAGGGGATGATGCCGCTGGTCTGGCCCGCGCCCTTCACCTTCTCGCCGATGGAGCGGACGCCGCCCCAATAGGTGCCGATGCCGCCGCCGTTTGAGGCCAGGGCCACGTTCTCGTTCCAGACGCCCTGGATGCCTTCCAGCGAATCGCCGACGGCGTTGAGGAAGCAGGAGATCGGCAGGCCGCGGTCGGCGCCGCCGTTGGAGAGCACCGGGGTGGAAGGCATGAACCAGAGGTTCGAAATGTAGTCATAGACCCGCTGGGCGTGGTCGGCGTCGTCGGCATATGCCGTGGCGACGCGGGCGAACATGTCCTGGTAGGACTCGCCCTGCAGCAGGTAGCGGTCTTCCAAGGTGGTCTTGCCGAAGTCGGTCAGCAGGGCGTCGCGCGAGCGGTCCACCTCCACCTTGCGGACCAGCTGCAGCTGCGGTCGATCGGCCCGCTCCGGGGCCACCGTGCTGGCTTCCGAGGCCGTCCGCAAAACCGCTTCACTGCTGCTCATGTTTCAAAATCCATAACTATCAGGCGCTTCGGTCTAAGAACCGCCCCAACACGGCAAGCCCTACATCTAGTGGTCGCCTGCCCCAGACACGCAGCATATGGGGGCTGATGCTAATGACTCGTCAACGGGGGGAATGGACGCGTCCCCAGGCTTTTTCGTTAACGAGGTCTTAACCTCGCCCTCCGGCGATTGATGGGCAAGGCTTTCCGAGGCGCCTGGGGACGATTGCTCACGACAGTGTGACAAATGACCTCGCCCGCCGCGCGCGCCGTTTTCGACTTGCGCCCGGACGCCCTGCGACCTATCCCCACGCCGTCACTGGGGAGTAGCCGCCTGCGGTTCCAGCAGGGGACGCGTCAACAGACTTGCAGAGGGTTTTCCCGCCCCGAGCATGGCGCGTCCGGCGATTGAGCTTGGCGAGACCTTTGGCTTTCGTGCGCTGATCTTTTGCGGGGTCGGCGGCGCGGAAAGCCATTGGTTGTGCCTGACCCCGCCCGGACGCCTGTTTTCAATGGAAGCCTTCCTCGTTTCGACCGGCCTCGTGGCCATCGCCGAAATCGGCGACAAGACTCAACTGCTGGCCATCCTGCTGGCCGCGCGATTCCGCAAACCCGTCCCCATCCTGCTGGGAATCCTGGTGGCCACCATCGGCAACCACGCCCTGGCGGCCGCCGTCGGCTCGGTGGCCGGCGCCTTCTTTGACGGCCCCTGGATGAAGTGGGTGCTGGGCCTGGCCTTCATCGCCTTCGCCGGCTGGGCGCTGATCCCCGACAAGTTCGAGGACAAGGACGCCCCGCGCGACCGGGCCGGCGCATCGATCTTCTGGACCACCCTGGTGGCCTTCTTCTTCGTGGAGATGGGCGACAAGACCCAGGTGGCGACCGTGGCCCTGGGCGCGCGATTCCATGACGTCGTGCTGGTGTCCCTTGGCACGACCCTTGGCATGATGCTCGCCAACACCCCGGCGGTGTTCCTTGGCGACGTGGCGGCCACCAGGCTGCCGCTCAAGGCGATCCGCATCGCCGCGGCGGCCTCCTTCGCCGCCATCGGCCTATGGATCCTGATCTGGGGCTAGCCTCGGACCAGGGGCCAGACCCGGGCGATCAGCGGTGTCCCTACCACCAGGACCAGCAGGGTCAGCGGCGCCCCCAGCCGGGGGTAGTCGCTGAACTTGTAGCCCCCTGGGCCCATCACCAGGGTGTTGCACTGGTGACCGATGGGGGTGAGGAAGTCGCAGGCCGCCCCCACGGCGACGGCCATCAGGAACGGGTCAGGATTCAAGCCCAGCTTCAGGGCCAGGGCCGCGCCCACCGGGGCGACAATCAGCACGGTCGCGGCGTTGTTCAGGAAGGGCGTGGCGGCCATGGCCACTCCCATGATGGCGGCGAGCGCCAGCATGGGCGCCTGTCCCTGGAAGGCCATCGACAGCCAGCCGCCGATCAGGTCTGCGCCCCCGGTGGTCTGAATGGCTTCCGACACCGGTATCAATGCGGCGATCAGCACCAGCACTGGCCCGTCGAGGGCCGAATAGGCCTCACGCATGCGGATCGAGCCGATGGCGATCATCACCACGGCCGCGCCGAAGAAGGCGATGGCCACGGGGAGCACCTGGAAAGCCACCAGGATCATGGCGGCGGCCAGGATGATCGCCGGGGCCAGGGCATGACGGATGCCCCCCAGCCGCACCTCCCGCTCCGCCAGCGGCAGCAGGCCCAGGGCCGTCAGCGCGGCCGGCAGGCTGCGCTCGCCCCCCTGCAGGACAATGACGTCGCCGGCCCGGAGGCGGACCCGGTTCAGGTGCTGGCTGAGGCGGAAACCCGAGCGGCTGACCGCCAGCAGGTTGACCCCGTGCCGGCCGTGCAGATCGGACCGTAGGGCAGTCTCGCCGATCAGGCCCGACTCAGAGCCCACCACCGCTTCCACGACACGCACCTCCTCGGTGGGCTCCCCCATGGAGAGGGGCTTGTCGGCCCGGGTGAGCTTGAGTTTCGCCCGGGTGATCAGATCGTCCAGGCCGTGGGGCTCGCCCTCCAGCAGCAGGGTGTCGCCGGGGAGTATCTTGGTGTTGGGGTGAGGCTGGGACTTGCGCTTGCCGGCCCGGAGCAGGGCCATCACCCGAACCTCGTTGTGGGCCATGTGGTTGAAGTCGGCGACGCGGTTCTTCTCGAAGGTCCAGTCGTCGGGAACCTTGACCTCGGTGAAATAGGCGTTGGCGGCCAGAGCCGCGTCAATATTGGTGGCCGGCGTGCGCCCCTTGGGCAGCATGCGATACGCGAAGGATAGGAACAGGATGCCCATGGCCGCCAGGGCCAGGCCGACGGGCGCGTAGTCATACATGCCGAAGGGCTTGCCCAGGATGTCCTCGCGCACCTGGGAGACAATGATGTTGGGGGCCGTGCCCACCAGGGTCACCAGACCGCCCAGCAGGGCGCCGAAGGACATCGGCATCAGCAGGCGGCCAGGTGAGGTCCCCGTGCGACGCGCCACCTGGAGCGCCACCGGCATCATGATGGCCAGGGCCCCGACGTTCTTGGTGGCGGTGGACAGCAGGGTCACAGCGGCGGTCAGCACCGGGACCTGGCTGCGCTCGGTCTTCAGGTAGGGGAGCAGGGGCCGCAGCGCGGCCTCGATGATGCCCGAGCGCGCGAAGGCGGCGCTCACCACCAGGGCGCTGGCGATGATCACCGTGATGTCGTTGGAGAAGCCATCGAAGGCTTTCGCAGCCGGCACAACCCCAAGCAGCACGCCGGCCAGCAGCGAGACCAGCGCGATCACGTCATACCGGAACCGGCCCCAGACGAACGCGCCGATCGTGACCACGACCAGCCCAAAGGCCAACGCCTGTTGATGCGTCATCACAGTCCCCCAGCCCAAAGGCTTGGGCGGGGAACGCGTATCAAGGGTTGAGGTTCAAGAGCGCCGGATCGCCGCCTTGCGCGGCGATATTGACGCTGACCGCCCGCTCCACGGCGTAGCGTAACAGGGCGTGCGGGCCGCCGGCCTTGGGGCCGGTCCCCGAAAGCCCCTCACCGCCAAAGGGCTGAACGCCCACCACGGCGCCGATCATGGAGCGGTTCACATAGAAATTGCCGGCGGGAACCGCGGCGCGGACCTGGTCGGCGAAGCCCTCGATTCGGCTGTGGACGCCCAGCGTCAGGCCATAGCCGGTCTCCGCCAGGGGCCCAGCGGCCGCCTCCAACCTGGCGGCGTCGTAGCGAACGACGTGAAGCACCGGCCCGAAGACCTCCTTCTGCAGAAAGGCCGAGGACGGGATTTCCGCCAGGGTCGGCGCGAAGAAGACCCCGCTGTCGGGCGCCTTCATCCGGCGCAGCACCTTGGCCTCCTGAGTCAGGCGGGCCAGGTGAGCTTCCAGGACGCCACGCGCCTCCGCGTCGATCACCGGGCCGATGTCCGTGCGCGGATCAGCGGGATCACTCAGCACCAGGGCGTCCATGGCCCCGGCTAGACCCTCGATGAGTTGGTCAGCGGTCTCGCGCGGGACAAACAGGATGCGCAGGGCTGAGCAACGCTGGCCCGCGGAGCCGAAGGCCGAGTTGATGACGTCATCGATCACCTGTTCGCGCAGGGCGGTGGCGTCCACGAACATGGCGTTCAGGCCGCCGGTCTCGGCGATAAGGGGCACGATGGGGCCGGGTCTCGCCGCCAGCGTCCGGTTGATCGCCCAGGCTGTGTCGACCCCTCCGGTGAAGGCGACGCCGGCGCAGGCGGGGTGGGCGACGAGGGCCGCGCCGACGACCGCGCCGTCGCCGGGCAGCAGATGGAGCACATCGGCCGGGAGGCCGGCCTTGTGGAAGAGCCTCACGGCCTCGGCGGCGATCAGCGGGGTCTGTTCGGCCGGCTTGGCCACCACAGTGTTGCCGGCGGCCAGAGCCGCGGCGATCTGGCCGGTGAAGATGGCCAGGGGGAAGTTCCAGGGACTGATGCAGGCGAATACGCCACGGCCGTGCAGGGAGAGCTGATTCACCTCCCCCACGGGCCCCTTCAGGGTCTCCGGGCCTGAGAACTGCCTTTCGGCCAGATGGGCGTAGTAGCGGCAGAAATCGGCGGCTTCGCGAACCTCCGCCACGCCGTCGCCATAGGTTTTGCCGGCTTCCACAGTGCAGATGGCGGTAAGGCGGTCGCGGTGGGTTTCCAGGACGTCGGCCATGGCCCTCAGGACCTGGGCCCGACCGTGGCCGCCCCGGGCGTCCCAGGCCGGCTGGGCCGCCTTGGCGGCGGCGAAGGCCTGGCCGATATCCACGTCGCCGGCATCCCAGGTTTGGCCAATGGTCCGTCGACGGTCGCCAGGCGAGATGCGTGGCGTGCTGGCCCCGGTCCCGGTCTCCTTGCCCGCCACAAGGGGGCGGCTGGTAAGGAAGTCGAGGTCCGCCACGGCGGCGGTCAGACGATCGCGGTCCGCTGCGATGGAGAGGTCGACCCCGGTCGAGTTCTTTCGCGCCGAACCATAGAGGTCTGCCGGCAGCGGAATGCGCGGGTGCGGGGCGCCGCCGGCAGCCTCAACGGCGCCGACGGGATCGCCGACCACCATCGACACCGGTGTCTTCTCGTCCAGCAAGGCGTGGACGAAGGAGGTGTTGGCGCCATTCTCCAGCAGGCGGCGCACCAGATAGGGCAGCAGGTCCTCGTGCCCGCCGACCGGGGCGTAGACCCGCAGCTTCAGGGGGCCGTAGCGGTCTGCCGCCCCGGCGTAGAGGGCCTCGCCCATGCCGTGCAGGCGCTGGAACTCGGGCTCCACATTGGCCTGCCGCGCCATCTGGCGCACGGCGGCCAGGGTGTGGGCGTTGTGGGTGGCGAACTGCGGATACAGGGCCGGGGCGGCCGCCAACAACACCCGGGCGCAGGCGAGATAGGACAGGTCGGTGGCTGCCTTGGTGGTGTAGACGGGATAGCCCGGCAGCCCGCCCACCTGGGCGCGCTTGATCTCGGAATCCCAGTAGGCGCCCTTCACGAGGCGCACCATCAGGCGGCGACCCGTGGCTCGGGCGATATCGGCGACGGCGGCGACGGTCTGGGGGCTCCGCTTCTGATAGGCCTGAACGGCGAGGCCGAGCCCCTTCCAGGTCCCGAGCTCCGGCTCCCCGGCCAGGCGCTCCAGCAGCTTCAGTGAGATGACCAGCCGGTCGGCCTCCTCGGCGTCGAGGGTCAGGTTGATGTTGGCCTCGGCGGCGATCCTGGTCAGACGCAGGATGCGCGGATAGAGGTCGGCCCACACCCGATCTTCCTGGCGCGCCTCATAGCGCGGCGACAGAGCCGAGAGCTTTACCGAGACGCCGTGGCCGGCCTCCGGCCCTTCGCCCCTCGCGCGCCTGCCCACCACGGTGAGCGCGTCCGCATAGGCCTTCTCATATTTGTCGGCGTCGGCCGTGGTGCGGGCCCCCTCCCCCAGCATGTCGAAGGAACAGACGAAGCCGTCAGCCGCCGCGCGCTTGATGGCCTGGTCGATGGTCCGGCCCAGGACGAATTGTTCGCCCATGATCTTGACCGCCGCGCCGACGGCCTGGCGGATGACCGGCTCGCCCAGGCGTCCGGCCAGCCGACGAATGAAGCCCGGCAGGTCGGCGCGCGCCTCCTCGTCGGGATCGATCAGCTTGCCCGTGAGCATCAGGCTCCAGGTCGAGGCGTTGACCAGCAGGCTGTCGGAGCGGCCCAAGTGGCTCGCCCAGTCGGCCGAGGCGATCTTCTCGGCGATCAGCCGATCCCGGGTCCCCTCGTCGGGGGTGCGCAGCAGGGCCTCAGCCAGGCACATCAGAGCCAGGCCCTCCCGGGTGGAAAGGGAGAACTCCTGCAGGAAGCTCTCGACGACCCCTTGCTTGGCCGCCCCCTTGCGGGCGAAGCGCACCAGGGCCTCGGCCTCCTGGCGAACCTCCTCGCGATCCTCGACGCTGAGGGGCCGGCTGGCGATCAGAGCGGTGACCGCCTGACGTTCATCAACAAATTTATCCCGATCGAGATCGTCGAAAGACATGCCCGGCCCTCATTCAGGGCCTGAAAATGCAAAATCGTTGCGGGAAATACAAGGCAGGCGCGGAAAGTTGACCGCGCGAGGCCTGAGCGCAGGCGGCCAGGCCAACTGGCCCAGGCCCCATAGCAAAAGGGCCCGGTCTTGCGACCGGGCCCCTCGCTTAGTTCGGCGAACCGCCGAGATCGATATCTTAGAAGTTGATGTCGATCGTCGAACGGCGGTTCAGCGGTTCCTTCACGCCGTCGCCGGTGGGAACGGCGAGCATGGTTTCGCCCTTCCAATCGACTTGCAGCGAGCCGGCGCCGACGCCTTGACCGACGAGCGCGTCAGCCACGGCCTTGGCCCGACGTTCCGACAGGCGGACGTTGTAGGCCGGCGAACCGGAGGAGTCGGTGTGACCGACGACGACCACTTGGGTCGCACGGCCGCCGTTGGCGTAGTTCGCGGCTTCCGAAACCACCGTCTGGGCTTCCGGCGTCAGGACGTACTGATCGAACGGGAAGTAGACGATGAATTGCCTGGCTTCATACGCCGGCGGGGGCGGAGGAGGCGGGGGCGGGGGAGGCGGCGGGGGCGGGGGCGGCGGGGGCGGCGGGGGCGGCGGCGGCGAAGCGAAGGAGTAACGCAGGCCGATCGTCACCGACTGGTCGCGGTATTCGCCGGAGAACACGCCGGGTTGCAGGGCGCCGGAACCGGTCGACGCGAAGTCGAGGTCCGAACCACCGAGCCAACGGTAGGTCAGGTCGACGTCGAGGTTGTCGGTCGCCTGCCAGGCCAGACCGGCGATCAGTTGATAGGCGAGCGCCGTATCGTCGTCATCGATGGTCAGGTTCTGGATGGCGGGGTTGGCGGCGGTGATCGCGCCGGTCACGGTCGAGAATTGGCCAACCGTGTCGAGCTTGACGTGATTGATACCAACGCCGGCCCCGACGAAGGGGTTGATCATCGCGCCGGGAGCGAAGTCATAGAGCACGTTGCCCATGACGGTCCACGACTCGATGGAGCCGGTCGGCGAGCCGCAGGTCGCCGCAGCGACGGTCCGCAGAACGCCGGGGGTGCAGAGGCCGAGGATCGAATTGCCGGCGCCGCCGCGGATCGACTTGATGTCGCCGGGACGGTAGCCGCCTTCGAGTTCGACGCGCCAGTGGTCGTTCAGCTGATAGCCGAGACGAGCGAACCCAGCCCAATCTTCTTCCTGGTTGAAGGTCCAGGAATAGGGAGCCGCGTTGAGCGCGTTGTTCGACGAGGTGGCCTCGATGCCTTCGGGCCAGTGGTAGCCAAGATCGATGGCGCCGTACCAGCCTTCTTGCGCGGAAGCGCCGGACGCGGCGAATACCGCAGCCAGGGCGGCTCCCGCCAGGAGTTTGAATTTCATATCAGAGCCCTCTCATTGCCCTCTGCTGCGGCCTTATGACCCAGCACCTTTATAACAAGGCCGAAGCGCGGCGAAAGTGTCGCCGAAGCCACACCGACCGCCAATTTGCCCGACCCGCGAACTAGACACCAGGACGCTACACAATAAACCCCTAAGCGATCAACTTAGAGACGGAGGACAGAGCCCTCCATCGAACCACTCCGACGCTCCTGGCGGGCGGCGAAGTGTCGAATTCCAACGTTGAACTGTTACCGGCCGAGTCAAAACGGTCGCCACCGGCGCCCGTCGGCGAAGGCCGAGTTCCACGATTATCTTGTAAAGCGGTCGGATAGTCGCATGGCTGCAGGAACGGCGAAACAGCGCGTGTTTCGGTCAATCCCCAAGCTCCAAACGACATTCCTTGCCCCTATCCACCGGCGCGCCCCTATCGCACCGACCCCAGAACGTCGGTCCCTATGATTGGTTCCCGACTAATTTTCAGAGGCGTTTCGGTGATGAAGTTGGGGCGTCTGTGTCTCTTTCAAGTCATAGTGTGGCGCATATAGCTCGAGTTGCACAATTAGTTCGCGTAACCGTGGAATATGACGGCGCCAGGGGCTTCCGCCCCCATGCCGGATCAGAGTTCGATGTTGCGGCGGTACCGCCGCGTGCGGCCGCCCAAGGCCTCGGGACGGTTGAGAGACCTGCGGAATTCGTCGCGGCGCTCGTGGATCGAGGCGATGATCAGGCCCATCGGGACACCGATCTCCACGAGCACAGCCTCCGAAAGCTGGAGGGACGCCTCGACCGTTTCGGGAACGGCGTCGGTGGCGCCCAGTTCATAGAGCCGCTGAGCGTGGCGAGCGTCACGCGCCCGGGCGACAATGGTCAGATCTGGGCGCATCTGGCGCGCCGTTGCGACGATGGCCTCCGCGCCTTCGGGCGCATCCATGGTCACCACCAGGGACGGAGCCGTCTCTAGGCCGCAACGCTTGAGGAATTCCGGCCGTGAAGCGTCGCCGAAAAAGATCGCCTCACCGGCGTGACGGGCCGCCTCCACCAGCCGCGGGTCGCGCTCGGCGGCGACCCAGGGGATGTCATGGCGATTGAGCATCTCGCCGACCAGGCGCCCGACCCGACCATAGCCCACCACCAGGACCCTAGGCTCTTCACCTTCGCCCATGGAGGCCGGCTCCGGCGACAGTCCCTCGCCCTGCGCCTTGCGCCCGCCCAGCTTGAGACCGAGGGCCGCCAGCAGCGGAATGCACATCATCGACAGCGTCGAGGCCACCAGCACGGTCTGGCCGATAGTCCGATCGACGAGCCCATCGCCCATGGCGGCCGCGAGGATGACGAAGGCGAACTCGCCGCCGCCCGCCAGAAGCAGACCGGCCTCGATCGCCGGTGGCGACCTCAGGCCGAAAAGGCGGGCCAGTCCGTACACCACCGAGGCGTTCAGAACGATCAGACCGATGGCCATCCCCAGCACCAGCAGCGGTTTGGCCGCCAGGATGGACAGGTCGAGCCCGATCCCCACCGAGACGAAGAACAGGCCCAGCAGCAGGCCCTTGAACGGCTCAATGGTGACCTCGACCTCATGGCGGTACTCGGTCTCGGCCAGCAGCAGGCCGGCGATGAAGGCGCCCAACGCCATGGACAGGCCGGTGAGCGCGCTCACCAGCCCCGCCCCGATCACCACCAGCAGGCAGGCGGCCATGAACAGCTCTTCGCTCTTGGCGCGGGCCACGGACTTGAGCATCGGCCGCAGCAGCAACCGGCCAAATACCACCAGCCCCAGGATTCCCAGGAGCGCCGGGGCGAAGGCCAAGAGGATCTTCGGCGAGAAGGCCTGGTCGCCACCGCTGCGGCCGAGAATCGCCAGGGTGATCAGGATCGGGGCCACCACCAGGTCCTGAAACAGAAGGACAGAGAAGGTGGCGCGGCCGGCGGTGGAGTGCTGGCGCTTCTGCTCGGTCAGAATCGGCATCACCACGGCTGTGGAGGACAGCGCCAGGGCCGCGCCGATGGCGACGGCGGCCACGGGATCCACGCCAAAGGTGATGGCGACGCCGGCGATGGCGGCGAGGCAGAGCCCAACCTGCAGGGCGCCCATGCCGAACACGAACCGCCGCATCAGCCGCAGCCGTTCCCAGGATAGTTCCAGCCCGATCATGAACAGCAGGAAGACCACGCCGAACTCGGCGAGCTGGGCCACCTCCTGGGGATTGTCGATGGTGAAGTAACCCACCCAGGCAAAGGTGTCGCTGAGCGCGCCGAGGCCAAACGGGCCGAGCACAACGCCCGCGCCGAGGAAGCCGAGGATGGGGCTGATCCGCCAGCGGCGGAACAGAGGCACGATCACGCCGGCGGTGGCGAGAAAGAGAATGACGTCCTTGTATTCGCCGGGCGAGACGTGGCCTTCCATGCGTTCTCCTCGTGGATGCGAGCACTATGCCCGGTGGGAGGGGGCTTGCGAAACCTGCTTTCGAAGCCGTATGACCGCCGCCATGCAAATCAGGGCGCAACGGGGCAGGGCGCGGCGGCGTACGCCGCTCTCCGTGCTGTTTGCGGTCGCCGCCCTGCTGATTCAGGCCCTGCTGCCGGCCGCGTCTCTGGCCGCCGAATCGATCTCCTCCGTCCGCGTTGAAGTCTGCACCCCGGAAGGCGCCACCACTGTGGTCCTCGACCGGGACGGCAAGGCGCAGAAGGGCTTTGCCGGCCTTCCCTGCCACGATTGCCTGGGCGCCACCCTGGCCGTGACGACGACGCCGGAGCTTTCAGTCGTTCCGATCGCCTATTCGCCCGAGCGCATCGTTCAGGCGCCGTCCGTGGTGGTCGTGCTTCGCGGCGCCCGGGCCCCGCCGCGCCCCTTCGGCCAAGGACCTCCAACTCTGTCTCTCTGACATCTGCATCCCGCGCCGGATCCGTCCGCGCGTCCTGACGTCTTTGATTCTGGAAGTTCACATGCTCGTTGCTTCACGCGCCCCGCTGTGCGGCCTGCTGCAAGCCGCCACCGCCCCGGCCGCGCCTTCCTTGGCTTTCGCGGACGAACAAGCCACCGTCGACAGCGTGGTCGTGATGGCGGCCCGCCGACCAGTTCGACGCGTTCGCCGTGCTTACCAAGCTGCCGCCCGAGCCCGGTGTCCCCTACTTCCCCATCGTCCAGACCTGCGGCGCCGAGGAGTCCCAATGGGCGGGGATTCCCGATCCCGGCGAAACCAGCCTCAGCCACCCTGCGCCGGCGCTCCGCGTCCTGCCGGCCGAAACCCATCAACACTGATATAGAGTAGCCCCATGCGCACGCTGATCCTCGGCCTCACCGCCGCCCTCTCCGTCACCGCGGCCCAGGCCGCCACCTACCGTCTTGGCGGGCTGGAAGTTGACCAGCCCTGGAGCCGGCCCTCCGCCGCCGGCGCGAATGGCGCGGGCTATATGACCCTGACCAACCGAGGAGCCGCCTCAGACACCCTGGTCGCCGTCGAGAGTCCCGCCGCCAGGAAGGTGGAGATGCATCGCACCACCACGGACGGTGGGGTCATGAAGATGCAACGCCTGGACAGCGTCCTGCTGCCTCCCGGCAAGGCCATCACCTTCGCTCCGGCGGGCTATCACGTCATGCTGATCGGCCTGGCCAAGGCTCAGAAGGCCGGCGACGCCGTCCCCGCCACCCTGGTCTTCAAGAGCGGCGCCCGACTCAAGGTCGTGTTCGCCGTAGGCGCGGGGCCGACGGGCGGCGCCGCGGCCACAGGCGCCAAGGCCATGGAACATATGAACCACTAAAACGGCCGTTCGGTCGGCGTTGACAGCAGCGCCGACCGACCGTTTATGCGCCCCATATTTTAGGTATGGAGGATTGCCCGTGGAGGTTTGGAATTACGCCAACCTGTGGGAGTCGGTGGCCCAGGCCACCCCCGAAAGCCCCGCTCTTATTCATGGTGACCGCGTCGTCAAATGGCGCGACTTCGACCGCCGCGCCAATGCGCTGGCCCAGCATTTCATCGACGCGGGACTGACCCACCAATCGAAGGTGGCGGCCTATCTCTATAACGCGCCCGAATACATCGAGACCTATTTCGCGGCCTTCAAGGGTGGCTTCGCCCCCTTCAACACCAACTACCGGTATGGCGGCGACGAGCTGACCTATCTGTTCGACAACGCCGACGCCGAGGCCGTGGTCTTCCACGCCTCCTTCGCCGAGATGGCCGACAAGGTGCGCGCCAACCTGCCGAAGGTGAAGACCTGGGTGGCGGTCGCCGAGCCCGGCCATCCGGTCCCCGCCTGGGCCGCCGACTACGACGCCATCGTGGCCAAGGGCGCCGACCGGGTCGAGGGTCCCTGGGGCCGCTCGGCCGACGACCTGCTGCTGATGTACACCGGCGGCACCACCGGCATGCCCAAGGGCGTGATGTGGCGTCAGGAGGATCTGTTCAAGGGTCTGGGCGGCGGCGCCAACCTGCTTCTGGGCCTGCCGCCGATGGAGCGGGTGGCCGAGGCCGGCGAGCGCGCCAAGGCGGTGGAAGCCTCGGGTGAACAGCCGATCACCATTCCCGTCGCCCCGCTGATGCACGCCACGGGCCAGTTCATCGGCTTTGGCCAGCTGATCGCGGGCGGCGCCATCGCCACCCTGCCCTCGCGCAGGTTCAACCCCGCCGAGCTCTTCGACGAGGTCGAACGCCTGGGGGTTTCGGGCCTGATCATCGTGGGTCCGGCCTTCGCCGCGCCGATGCTGGAGACCCTCGACGCCAATCCGGGCAAGTGGACCATGGCCAGCCTGAAGCGGATCATCTCGTCGGGCGCCATGTGGGGCGCCGAGAACAAGCAGGGCCTGCTGAAGCATCTGCCCAACATCATGCTGATGGACAGCCTGGGTTCTTCCGAAGCCCTGGGCCTGGCGTCGTCGGTGTCCGGCGGCGGGGCTGCGGCCGGTACGGCGAAGTTCACCACCGGCCCCAACGCCGCGGTCTTCACGGAGGAGGGCGAGCGCGTCCTGCCCGGTTCGGGCGTCCGCGGCCTGGTGGCGGTCGGCGGCTTCACCCCGAGCGGCTACTACAAGGACCCGGAAAAGTCGGCCAAGACCTTCCGCACCTTCGAAGGCAAGCGCTGGAGCGTGCCCGGCGACTGGGCGACCATCGAGGAGGACGGCTCCATCACCCTGCTGGGCCGCGGCTCCCAGGTGATCAACACCGGCGGCGAGAAGGTCTTCCCTGAGGAAGTCGAGGAAGCCCTCAAGCGCTTCCCCGGCGTCCGTGACGCCGCCGTGGTGGGCGTGCCCGATCCACGCTTCGGCGAGCGCATCTGCGCCATCGTCGAAACCGTCGGCGGCGCAACGCCGTCCCTGGCCGAACTGGCCACCCACGTGAAGGGCCTGCTGGCCGACTACAAGGCCCCCCGCGAGCTGGTCCTGGCCCCGGTCAACCGCGCACCGAACGGCAAGCTGGACTACAAGACGTTGAAAGCCGTGGCGGTCGAGAAACTCGCCGCCAAGGTTTGAACGTAACTAAAATGTAACGAGCCACGGAGGGCGCGACCGGGTCATGGTCGCGCCCAAATCCCTATCCGAGGCTTTGAAAACCCGATGAAGACCTACTGGCTCGCCGCCTGCGCGGCGTCCGCCCTGGCGCTTGGCGCCCTCCCCGCGCTGGCCGCCGACGACCTGGCCAAGGCGCCCCGCCTGGGCCCCTGGGGCTTCGACGCCGCCGGCCGCGACCTGACGGTGAAGCCTGGTGACGACTTTTTCCTCTACGCCAATGGCGTTTCGCAGCAGAAGCTGGTGATCCCCGCCGACCGCTCGCGCTATGGCCCCTTCGACGTATTGAACGAACTCTCCGTCAATCGCATGCGTGCGGTGCTGGAGAAGGCGTCGGCCGACAAGGCCGCGGCCGGCGATGAGGCCCGCATCGGGGTCATGTATCGCAGCTTCATGGACGAGGCGGCGGTCAACGCCCTGGGCGCCAAACCGATGGCGGCGGACCTCGCGGAAATCCGCGCCTCCAGGAACCTGAGCGACGTGGCACGGGTGATGGGTGAGAGCCAGATGAAGTTCGGCGGCTCGGTGTTCGGCGCCTATCCCGGAGACGACGCCAAGGATCCCGACCACTATGTCATCACCCTGATCCAGGGGGGTCTCGGCCTGCCCGATCGCGACTACTACCTGGACGAAAAGTTCGCGGTGCAGAAGGCCGCCTACGAGGTCTATGTCACCAAGCTGCTGACCCTGTCAGGCTGGGCAGACCCCGCGGGCGCGGCCAAGGCCATCGTCGCCATGGAGACCGAGATCGCCAAGGTCTCCTGGACCCGGGCCGAACGCCGCGACGACGACAAGACCTACAACCTCTTCACCGTAAAGGAGCTGGCCACCTTCGCGCCGGGCTTTGACTGGACCGCCTTCATGGCCGGCGCCGGCCTCGGCGAGGTGAGCAAGGTGGTGGTCGCCGAGAACACCGCCTTCCCGAAGATCGCCGCCATCTACGCCAAGACGCCGATCGAAACCCTCAAGGCGTGGCAGGCTTTTCACCTGGCCGACCAGGCCGCGCCCTACCTGTCCAAGGACTTTGACCAGGCCCAGTACGAGTTCCGCAGCAAGACCCTGTCGGGCCAGCCGGTCCAGGCCGAGCGCTGGAAGCGCGGCGTCGCCCTGGTGGACAACCACATCGGCGAGGCCTTGGGCAAGCTTTACGTCGAGGCCTACTTCCCCGCCGACAGCAAGGCCAAGATGGACCTCCTGGTGGCCGACGTGAAGGCCGCCATGAAGGGCCGGATTGAGAAGCTCACCTGGATGAGCGCCCCCACCAAGGCCAAGGCGCTGGAGAAGCTCTCGAAGTTCAGCGTGATGATCGCCTATCCCGAGACCTGGCGAGACTATTCGGCGCTCAAGCTTGAGGATGGCGACCTCTACGGCAATGTCGAGCGCGCCAACGCCTTCGAGTGGCGTCGGACGGTGAACCGGCTGAACCAGAAGGTGGACAAGAAGGAGTGGGGCATGACGCCCCCCACCATCAACGCCTACTACTCCCCCACCAAGAATGGCATCGTCTTCCCGGCCGCCATCCTGCAACCGCCCTTCTTCGATCCCGACGGCGATCCGGCCATCAACTACGGCGCGATCGGCGGGGTGATCGGCCACGAAATCACCCACGGCTTCGATGATCAGGGTCGCAAGTCCGACGGCGACGGCCGGCTGACGGATTGGTGGACCGCGGAGGACGCCGCGAAGTTTGACGCCCAGGCCAAGATCTTCGGCGCTCAGTACGCCGCGGTCGAGGTCCTGCCGGGCGCCCACATCAATCCCGAACTGA
This sequence comes from Phenylobacterium ferrooxidans, assembly GCF_042714595.1. Taxonomy (NCBI): domain Bacteria; kingdom Pseudomonadati; phylum Pseudomonadota; class Alphaproteobacteria; order Caulobacterales; family Caulobacteraceae; genus Phenylobacterium; species Phenylobacterium ferrooxidans. The sequence continues at coordinate 29,724 of NZ_JAOTJD010000035.1, forward strand.
CAATGGGCGAGAATATCGCCGACCTGGGCGGGCTGCTGCTGGGCCTGGACGCCTATCACATCTCGCTGAAGGGCAAGCCCGCCCCGGTGATCGACGGCCTGACCGGCGACCAGCGGGTCTTCCTCGGCTGGGCCCAGGTCTGGCGGTCGAAGTCCCGCGACGACCGAACCCGCCAGCGGCTGGTCTCCGACCCCCACGCGCCGGAACAGTACAGGGTCAATATCCCGGTACGGAACATCGACACCTTCTACGAGGCCTTCGGCGTCAAGCCCGGTGAGAAGATGTACGTGGCCCCGGAGAAGCGCGTCCGCATCTGGTGAAGAAACGAGACCGTGGAGCCGGGGAAATCCGGCTCCCTTCTTTTTGACTCGTACGTCAAAAATTATGTCGGGCAAAAATTTGGCCCGTTGCGGGGGATAATCGCAACGGGCCTTATTTTGAGCCGAAGCTCTTATTGAGCGGGCGTTTCCTCCCCGAAACGCCGGAGACTGTCGAACTAGTGTCGCCATGTCTCTCGCAGGACTGAGAAAACGGCAATTTCTCGCCCGAGTCAATGCGCTGGAACCTCCCTTGTGGCGGAAATCTGATCAGATTTTCGCGATTAGGTGGATTCAACCGGAGCGCGGGGTTGTTTTTGACTCCTGAGTCAATTCTTCACTCGCCTAGCGAGCGACTCGAACGGCGCGCAACTTGTTTCGAAGACGAAATCAGGTCGTGACGCGGTGACCGGACCGCGCCCTTTCGCGGTTAACAGCAGGGAGATCGCCGCGATGCGGTCCACAGGCGCCAGCACTCCGTTCGGACGGCGTGTCGCGCCGGCCGCCACCAGATCGCCGATCAGGTCCTCGTCGCCCTCGCTGTCGGGCCAGACCAGGGTCGCGCTGTCGTGGGCGGTGGCGCGCGCCTCGATCACCCGCAAGAGGCGCTCGGCGACCGCCAGCTGACCGTCGGACCAGGTCGCCCGCAGCGACGCCGCGAGTTGGGCCTGGCTCCTGAGGATCACCCCATCGCCCAGGATCTTCAGGCCATTGGCCACCAGGGTCGCACCCGTGGTGGTGATGTCGACGATCAGCTCAGCGGCTCCCGCCGCCGGAGCTCCCTCCGTCGCGCCGCTGGATTCGGTGATCCGGTAGTCCGCAACGCCGTGGCGGGCGAAATAGGCCCGGGTCTGCACCAGATACTTGGTGGCCACCCTCATGCGCCGCCCTGTGCGGGCCAGCACGTCGTGGGCCACCTCCTCCAGGTCGGCCATGCTATCGACGTCAAGCCAGCTCTTGGGCACGGCCACCACCAGGTCGGCGCGGCCAAACCCGAGCGCCCGCAGCAGCAGGGCGCGGCTGTCGAGGTCGCCGCCACGCTCGCGCAGCAGGTCCTCTCCGGTGACGCCCAGGTGGACCTCGCCGCTATCCAGGGCCTCGGCTATGTCGCCGGCTGAGAGCAGGCGCACCTGGGCGCCGGCCAGGCCCTTGATCTCGGCCATGTAGCCCCGGGCGCCGCCGCTGACCGAGAGCTTCAGCCCGCAGTCGGCCAGCCACTCCTCGACCTGTTCCTTCAGGCGGCCCTTGGAGGGGACCGCGATGATCAGGGGCCCGCTCATGCCTCGCCTCCATTGAAGGCTCGCCAGGGCCGGACCATGCAGCCCACGGCCCGCCCGCCGGCCGGGCCATTCAGACGCGCCGGCAATCCGTCATAACGCCCGCCGACGGCCACCGGGCGATCGGCCCCCAGCGCGGTGGAGCGAACCTCGAAGGTCAGGCCGTCATAATATTCGAAGGCGTGACCCAGGGTGGTGGCCATCAGCATGGCCCCCTCCGGAACCCCGGCCTTGGTTAGCAGGGCCAGGCGTTCCTCCCAGTCGGCCAGGGCGGCGCTGAGAAGCTCCCCCTTGGCGCCCGGAATGGCGCGGATCGCGGCCAGCGCCTTGGCCGGCGTGTCGGAAATGCTGAGGAAGCCACCCAGGCTTTGCGCCTGGTCAAGGCTCAGGGCGGGCGCCCGGGCGGCTTCAGCGCGACGGATGAGGCGCTGGGCGATCTCGACGGGTCCCCGGCCGCCGACAGGCTCGATGCCCGCCAGAGCCCAGACCTCTTCCAGGAGGACGGCGGCTTCGTCCGGTGAGCGGCCGGCCAGCAGATCGGCGAGGCCGCTGCTCTCCACGGGCTTGGCCTCGACCCCGGCGCGGGACAGCTCGGCCTGCAGCAGACGGGGCCGGGACGCCGCGCGCTTCAGACGTGCCGCCAGCGACGGCGCCAGGTCCAGCCCGTCCACGAAGGCGGCGAACAGGCCGATATCCCCCAGCCACAGCATCAGGTCGTCCCGGCCGCCGGCCACAGACGCTTTCCAGGCCAGGGACGCGATCTCGGCGTCAGCCTCGAGAAGTGTGGCCCCGGCGGCGTCGAACCGCTCCAGGCCGATCTGCACGAATTCCTCGGCGCGGTCGGCATGGTCCGGCGAGGCTCGGAAGGCCTTGCCCTCATAATAGTAGCGGCCCGAGGCGGAGCCGCTCTCCAGGTGCTGACGGGTGACCGGCACGGTGAAGTCGGGACGCAGGCAGGCCTCCTGCCCGCCCTCGGCCTGGACCACGAACAGGCGCGCGCGCATGGCCTCGCCCGCCAGTTCCAGCAGCAGGCCCAGGGGCTGGAGGATCGGCGCATCAACGCTGGAAGCGCCCGCGCTCAGCGGCGCCCGGAGCTTTGCCAGGACATCGGCGGGAACTCGCGGTTCGGCCCTCACTTTCCGGCGTCCAGGATACGGCGCAGGGCCGGAACCAGCTCGGCGCGCGGAATGGTCTGCTGGCCGGGCCGCTGCTCGCGCCACTCGGCGTTCTCGGTGACCCCGGCGGAGAGCTCGCGCCCCAGGTCCAGGTCCTTGATGGTCACCGTGCCCGCTGCGATCTCGTCGCCCCCCAGCATGATGGCGGCCGGCGACATCCGCCGGTCGGCGTACTTCATCTGCGGCCGCATGCCCGAGCTGCCCAGATAGACCTCGGCGGCGATGCCGGCGGCGCGCAGCTCGCCCACCACGCCGTAATAGGCGGCCATGTCGTCGGCGCTGAAGGCGATCACCACCACCGGGCCGCGCGCCTGCCCGCCGAGGTCCTGGCCCGCCGCGCGCAGGGCCGAGGCCAGGCGCGAAACGCCGAAGGAGAAGCCCGTGGCCGGGGTGCGTTCCCCGGTGAAGCGGGCCACCAGGTCATCATAGCGTCCACCGCCGCCCACCGAACCGAACCGAACCGGGGCGCCGTTCTCATCCTTGGTGGCCAGCAGCAGCTCGGCCTCGAAGACCGGGCCGGTGTAGTATTCCAGGCCGCGCACGATGGACGGGTCGAACATCGCCCGGTCCGGCGCGACCCCCATGCCGATCAACGCCTTGTCGATCCGTGACAGCTCTTCCAGCCCCTCGTCTCCCTCCGGCGAGCCGCCGATCACATTGGCGATGCGGTCGAGGGTCTCGGAGCGGCCGTCCATCCCCGCGGCGGTGAAGGCCAGCACGGCCTCGGCGGCGGCGGCGTTCAGGCCGGCCCCCTTGGTGAAGGCGCCGGACTCGTCCTTGCGGCCCTCCCCCAGCAACAGGCGCACGCCCTCCGGACCCAGGCGATCCAGCTTGTCGACGGCGCGCAGCACCGCCAGCTTCTGGCTCTCGGTCGTCACGCCAGCGGTGGTCAGCAGGCCATTCAGGAGCTTGCGGTTGTTGATCTTGATGACATAGGCGCCGGCCGGCAGCCCCGCCGCCGACAGGCCGTCAGCGGCCATGGCGATGATCTCGGCGTCGGCCTCGGGCCGGCTTGAGCCCACGGTGTCCGCGTCGCACTGGGTGAATTCGCGGAAGCGGCCGGGACCCGGCTTCTCGTTGCGCCAGACCGTGCCGAAGGCGTAGCGGCGGAAGGGCTTGGGCAAGGTCTCCCAGTTCTGCGCCACGAACCGGGCCAGCGGCGCGGTCAGGTCGTAGCGCAGGGCCATCCACTGTTCGTCGTCGTCCTGCAGGGCGAAAACCCCCTCATTGGGACGGTCAGCGTCGGGCAGGAACTTGCCCAGAGCGTCGGCATATTCCAGGGCCCCGGTGTCGAAGGCCTCGAAGCCGTAGCGCTCATAGACCTCGGAGACCTTGGTCAGGATCTGGCGTTCGGCGGTGAGATCGCGCGCGCGGCGGTCGTTGAAGCCGCGCGGCGCGCGGGCTTCCGGACGTGTCGGGTCATTCGTCATGGCGCGCGCTTAAGCGATGGCGGCGCGCGCGGCAAGGCGCGGGCGTCGGCGTGGCGGATTGTGGGCGGAGAATTCCATCGTCTGTATCCCTGAAGTGGTGGGGTGCGACGGATGGGACTGGCGATCTGACTGAGCCCCATCCGCGTCTGCGGGGGGCTCTGCGCCGGGGAATTTAGGCCAAACGTCCCCGGCCGAGCCCGCCGTGGCGGGTCGAATGGTGGTGGCCGTGACGGTGCGCGGTCTTCGTCATGCGGGCGGGGTTCTAGCGCGCGGGCCTTGCGATGGCGAGTCCCATCGCCCGTGATCTGCGGGGATCGGGGCTGGGGCCACTGGCGTTCTGGCCGACAGGGCGGCCACGACCACACCCTGGACGAGGCTGAGATAGCCGCGCGCATGCGCCGCTATCCGATGACACCGGTCCCACCGGTGGCCGCGATCACCTGGCCCTGGATGAACTCCGCTTCGGGCCCGAGCAGGAACTCCACCAGGGCGGCATAGTCGGAGTCCCGGCTCTCGCGGCCCGAGGGATTGGTGCGGGCGGCGCGGTCCACCGCGGCCTGGGCGGCGTCCTCGCTGCCCAGCATGGCCGCCACCGAGGTGGTGTGCACCAGGCCCGGCGCCACGCCGTTGATCCTGATCCCGCGCGGCGCGAGCTCGGCAACCAGGTAGCGGACGATAGCCTCGGCCAGAGCCTTGCCGACGCCCAGCGCCCCGTAGTTGGGACTGGGAATACGCGACCCCATGCTGGTGATGAACACAACGCTCGATCCCCGGTCCAGCAGGCCCTGGGCGGCATGGACGAGGTACAGCAGCGACAGGCCGTTGGTCTCCACCGCCTGGCGGAACTTCGCCAAGTCCGCACCCAGCAGGGTGGTGGGATAGATCATCGCCGCCGCGTGGACGATATGGCTCAGACCATGCCCCTGGCGCTCGATCTCCGCCATCAGGGCCGCTGCGCCTTCCGGACTGCCGACCTCGCTCCGCACGGTCTCGACCGATGCGCCGAGCGCGGTGATCTCCGCGTGAGCCGCCTGCGCCGCCGCCTCGTCACTGTGATAGGCCAGGACCACCCGGCCGTGGATCGGGGCCAGGCGACGGGCGATGGCGAGGCCTATGCCCTTGGTTCCCCCGGTGATGAGGACGGTCATGAGGGTTTCGCCATCCCGCTGAGGTCGGGAGTCTTGTAGTCCATGCCCGCCAGGGCGGGGCTGGCGGCGGCGGCATCGAAGGCGCTCATGATCCCTGCGAAGCGCGCCTCCACGAAGGGTCGCATGTCGGGGTGGGTGAAGATGTAGCGCTCGCCCGCCTGGACCGCCTCCAGCACCCGGCGGCCGACCCGCTCGGGATCGATGCCGTTGTCGACCATGGAGTCGGCGACCACCGGGCTGTCCACCGGTCCCCCGAACTGCGCCTGGCGGGTGCGGCCCGACTGGTTGATCTTGGTCTTCACGAAGCCGGGGCAGAGCACCGAGACATTGATCCCCTCCGGCGCCAGCTGGCCGGCCCAGCCCTCCGACATGGCCACTACCGCGAACTTGGTGGCGCTGTAGGGCTCCATGCCCGGCGGCGAGATCATGCCGGCCATCGAGGCGGTGTTGACGAAGGCGCCGCCCTCGCCGTGCGCGCGGATCAGCGGCAGGAAGGTCTCCATGCCATAGACCACCCCCATCAGGTTCACCGCCAGGATCCAGTCCCAGTCGGCGTGACGCACCTGGTCGATCGGTCCGCCCGCCCCGACGCCGGCGTTGTTGCAGACCAGGTGGACCTTGCCGAAGGTCTCGATGGTCTTGGCGGCGGCGGCCTCCACCGCGTTGCGGACGGCGACGTCGCACAGCACGCCGCTGGCCCGGATCTGGCGATCCTCCAGGTCCTGCACGGCGGCGGCCAGGGGCGCCTCCTCGATGTCGGCCAGCATGACGTTCATGCCCGCCTTGCCGAAGGCATGCGCCATGGCCAGGCCCAGGCCGCTGGCCCCGCCGGTGATGAAGGCGGTCTTGCCGGTCAGGTCGCGCATGGGAGGTCCTTGCCTATTTCAGCCGCGCCACGAGGGCGGCGGTGGAGGGATCATGAATTCCGGGGGCGCCGCCGTGCAGTTCGGCGAGGATCTTGGTGGCCAGGCTCTTGCCCAGCTCAACCCCCCACTGGTCGAAGCTGTTGATCCCCCAGAGCACGCCTTCCACGAAGACCTTGTGCTCATGCAGGGCGATCAGGGCGCCCAACGCTTCGGGAGTCAGCGCCTCCATCAGGATGAAGCTTGAGGGCCGGTCGCCGGGGAAGGTGCGCTGGGGAGCCAGGACCTCGATCTCGGCGGCAGGGAGGCCGTTGGCGGTCAGTTCCTCGCGCACCTCGGCCTCGCTGCGGCCGGTCATCAGGGCCTGGGCCTGGGCGATCACATTGGCCAGCAGGATGGTGTGGTTGGCGGGCTCTCCCTCGCCCGCCTGGGCCACGGCCACGAAATCAACCGGGATCACGTCGGTCCCCTGGTGCAGCATCTGGAAGAAGGCGTGCTGGCCGTTGGTGCCGGCGTCGCCGAACACCGAGGCCGCCGTGGCGTGCGCCACCGGCTGGCCCTGCTGGTCCACCCGCTTGCCGTTGGACTCCATCTCCAGCTGCTGCAGGAAGCTGGGGAACAGCCGCAGCCGGGCGGCATAGGGGATCACCGCCCGCAGGGGCCGGTCCAGGCCGTTGCGGTTGAAGATGTGCGCGAGCGCCAGCAGGACCGGCGCGTTCTGCAGCAGAGGCGTACGGCGGAAATGCTCATCCATCGTGGCCCCGCCGTCCAGCAGGCGCTGGAAGACATCGTAGCCGAGGGCGATGGCGCAGGAGAGACCCACCGCCGACCAGATCGAATAGCGCCCCCCCACCCAGTCCCAAAAGCCGAACACCTGGTCGGCTGGAACCCCGAAGGCCTGGGCCACGCTCGGCGCTGCGGACACGGCCACGAGGTGGGCGTCCGACGCCGGACCCAGGGCCGCCCGCAGCCAACCGCGGACCACCTCGGCGTTGGCCAGGGTCTCCTGGGTGGTGAAGGTCTTGGAGACGACCACCACCAGGGTCTGGGCGGGATCGAGGCCGGCCAGGGCCAGGGCGGTCTCCGAGGGGTCCACATTGGCGGCGAAGCGCAGGTCGATCCCAGGGTTCAAGGGCCGCAGGGCTTCCCACACCAGCCGGGGGCCAAGATCGGACCCGCCGATGCCGATGTGGACGATGGCCGTGAACGGCTTGCCGGTCGCGCCGGTCTTGGCGCCCGAGCGCACGGCCTCGCTGAAGGCGCGCATCGCATTGCGGGTGGCTTCCACATCGCGCGACACCGGCACGCCGTCGGCCTTGAAGTCCGCGCCATCCGGTGCACGCAAAGCCATGTGAAGGGCCGCACGGTGCTCCGAGCTGTTGACCGGCTCTCCGGCCCAGAGGCGGTTGCGCGCCGCCTCCACGTCGCAGACCTTGGCCAGGGTCAGGGCGGTGTCGAAATCGCCCAGCGACCACGGCTGCTTGGAAAGGTCGATCCGCAGGCCGGCCGCCTCCACCACCAGCTTGTCCAGTCGATCCGGCTCGATGGCGAACAGGCCGGAGATGGGGTCACGGGCGGCGACGGCGGCGTTCTTCAGGTTCTTCCAGGCGGACTGCGGCGTGGTCATCAAGGCTTACCTTCGGGCGCGCGGTAGGATCGCGTTTACCATGTTCGGGCTATCTGAAGCCCCTTCGCGTCTGTCTTAGTTCGCGCAACGAGGATCGTCATGTCCTGCGACGCCGCCGCTTCCCTGGCCTTCCTCTGGCTGGCCTCCACCAGCCCTGTGTCGTCCGGCCCCGCGCTGGCTGCGCCCCCTGCGGCGGCGGGCCAGGAGGCGCTGTTCGCCGACATCGTCAGACGTGCGGGCGACCTCAAGATCCAGGTCGACGGAGTCCGCGCCGGCAAGGCCCTGCCTTCGGACTTCAAGACCCGGGTTGATGAACTGGCCGCCCTGGACATGCAGGGTCACCTGCTGCTGGCGCAGCGGGGCACGGACGGCGACCTGAAGTGCATCCTGCGCGGCATCTCCCAGGACCTGCCGCTGAAGCTCGAGGCCATGACGGCCGCCGCCACGCCCAAGGACCGGGACCTGGCCCTGCGCGACATGGCCTATCTGCTGAACGACAATGTCGAGGTCATCACCGCCCCCCCGACCGCGCCGGTCTAGGAAGACCGGGCCTTGTCCAAGGCCTTGGCCACCATGGCCGGGGTCAGGAACTGGGGCAGGATGACCGGATCGGGGCTCTTCACGCCATAGACCAGGTAGAGCGGCACCCCGGCCCGGCCGTGGCGCGCCAGTTCGGCGGCGATGACCGCGTCCTTCCGCGTCCAGTCCGCCTTCAGATAGACCGCCCCCGTGCGGGTGAACGCCTCGGCGGCCTCCGCCGTGGCGAAGGCGACCTTCTCGTTGACCTGGCAGGTGACGCACCAGGCGGCGGTGAAGTTGACGAACACCGGCTTGCCTGCCGCGCGGGCCTCGGCGACCGCCTCGGGACTGTAGACCGCCTCCGGAATGGAGCCCGGCGCGGCCTCGGCCGAGGTGGAGGTAGCGACGCTGTAGGCCGGGACCAGCACCAGGACGAAGGCGCCGATCGCCAGGACCGCGCCCACGGCCGCCAGGGCAAGGGGCTTTCCACCCGTCGCCTGCCGCCGCTGAGCGAGCCCCAGGACCCAGGCCGCCAGCGCCAGGACCACGGCGGCGGCCAGGACCCGCGCCAGGCCCATCTCCCCAGCCTGGACGGTCAGGACCCAGACCAGCCAGGCTGCGGTCCCGTACATCGGGAAGGCCATCAGCTTCTTGAAGGTCTCCATCCAGGGACCGGGCTTCGGGAGCCTGGCCAGCAGGCCAGGCGCGAAGGCCGCCAGGGTGAAGGGCGCCGCGAAGCCGAGGCCCAGGCCCAGGAACACCGCCAGGGCCACCGGCGCGCTCTGGGTCAGGGCCCAACCGAGGGCCGGGCCCATGAAGGGCGCCGTGCAGGGCGCCGCGACCACAACGGCCAGCGCTCCGGTGAAGAAGGCGCCGGCCAGGCCCTGCCTGGAGGCCAGGCCCGTGCCGACCCCCTGGAGCGAGGTTCCCACCTCGAACAGGCCCGACAGGTTCAGCGCCACGGCCAGCATCAGCAGGGCCAGGCCCGCGACGACCACGGGCGATTGCAGCTGGAAGCCCCAACCCACGGCCGAGCCCCCGGCGCGGATGGCGATCAGCACGCCGGCCAGCGCCAGGAAGGTGGCCAGCACGCCCGCCAGGAAGGCCAGGCCCTGGGCGCGGGCGGCCGACCGCTCATGGGCGTGACCGGCCAGGGAGGTCGCCTTCATGGCCAGGATCGGGAAGACGCAGGGCATGAGGTTGAGAACCAGACCGCCCAGCAGGGCGTAGACGAAGGCCAGGGCCAGGTTGAGCCCCTCGCCGGCGATCGGCGCTGGCTTGGCGGGCGGCGGGCCCAGGCCGGAGGTTCCGGCCGGCGGCGGACCTTCAGCGGCGGAGAGTTCATAGGCCTTGCCGCCCAGGCTCAGGACCCCATCCAGGGCGGCCGGCGGGGCCCCCTGGGTGAAGTCGTAGCCGGGGCTCAGGGTCAGGGTCAGGCCCTCAGGGCCCCGCTCGAGGGCCTGGGGCTTGGCGTGGTCGATGACCGTGGACTTGAAGGGGTAGAAATAGGCGTCGTCGGCGCCCTTGAGCACCGCCCCGGCGACGGCCAGCTTGAGCGCGCCCTCGTCCTTGACGAAGGTCGCCGTCAGGCCGGCCGGCTTGGGCGCGGCCTCCAGAGCCTTGGTGATGGGGCCGGCCCACCGGGCGTCCGGCTGCGGGGCCGCGGCCACGACGGGCAGTTCCAGGGTGAGGAGCGCGTCCTCCGGAATGCAGATGTCGGCGCAGACCAGGAAGGCGACGGCGGCTTTCAGGGTGACGGTGTCGCCGGGCCTGGCGGATTTCGGCGCCGTCACGGCGACGGGCAGCAGCACCTCGCCCTGATAGCCGTAGTTCATCAGCGGGCCGGTGGGCTGGCGAGAAGGCGTCGCCCAGACGAACTCGCCCGTGGTCCAGCCGGCCGGCAGGGTCCAGCTGATCCGGGTCGCGTCGCCGGAATCGCCGGAGTTGCGCCAGTAGGTGTGCCAGCCCTTCTGGATCTTCTGGCGCAGGGCCACATAGACGGTTCCGCCGGGCGTGACCCCCTGGTCGCGCGCCACCAGCTCGGCCTCGATATGACCGGTCTGCACCGGCGCGGCCATGGCCGGGAAGGCGAAGGCGGCCGCCAGGGTCAGGGCAGCCAGGGCTCTCGCCACGAAACGCGTCATGCCGTTATCCCACTCCCCATGCCCAGGCCGCTATATGGGCCGCCAATGCCGTTCCGCAAAGCGCTCGACTTGTCACGGGCGCGCTCCATCATCGACGAATCAGTTCGGTTCAAGCCCCAGGAGAGTTACGTGCCCGCCCCCTTCGACGAGATCGAGATCGGTCAGGTGGTCTATCTCGGCGAGGTGCGGGTCGACGCCCGCGCGCTGGAGGCCTTCATCGCCGCCTTCGCCCCGGGCTGGCCCGCCGAGCGCGGCGCGCCCGACGCCATGGTCTTCGCCATCTGGACACGGCTGGACTCGGCCTCGGTGGTCAACTGGCCGCAGACCAAGCGCCTGGGGGTCGACGCCCTGCGCTGGGCGCGCAATCCCCCCGCCGGCGAGACCCTGCGCGGCCGCATGACGGTGATGGGCAAGGACCCGGTCGGCGACGGCAAGGGCATCATCATCGCCCAGCACGACCTGCTGGATGAGGCCGGTCGCCTGGTGTTTTCCTGCCTGACCCGCAGCGTCTTCGCCCGCTGAAACAAGAACGGCGGGCCCCTGGGGACCCGCCGTCTCTGATATCCGGCCTGACCCTCAGGGTCAGGCGTTGGCGGCCTGCGGCTGCTGCGAGGCGCGGAACATCGCCAGGGCGATGAGCCGATCCCAGCCCACCAGCGACACCAGGTGGGCGTAGATCTGGCCCAGCGCGCCGTTGTCGCGCAGCTCCGCCAGCTTTTCCGGCGACAGCTTGGCCAGCTTCTCTTCCGAGACGCCGAAATACTCGGCGATCTTCTGGGGCTCGCCCGGCGTGCCGTCGGCGTTGACCGGGGTGTGCATCGCTGTCTTCAGCTCGAAGAGGTCGTTGTCCCTGAGGATCTGGATGAAGCTCTGGGTCCGCTGCCGCTCGACCTCATAGTCGTTGCAGAAGCTGATGCAGTTCTGGGTGTACTCGGTGGGCTCACCCTTCTCGTCGAAGAAGGCCATCTCGCCGCCCTCGACGATGAACTCGGCGGCGCGGTCGATGCACAGGACCATCTGCTGGGCCTTGTCGTCATTGGCGAAGACGAAGGGATAGCGGCGGATATAGGCCGGGATGTAGACGCCGGATTCGAAGATCCCGTTGTCCTGGATGAACATGTTGTCGCCGGCGTTCAGACCCATGACGGCCAGCGGCATCTTGTCGTCGCCGACGAAGATGATCGGGCCAGAGACCGCCGCGAGCGGGAATTCGGTGACGGTGAGCGGCACCGCGTGGCCGGCCTTGGCGAAGCCGAAGGGCCCGTCCATGCGCTTGACGCCGAGGGTCTTGTGATGGTCGGAGGTCAGGGGTTCCGGCTTGGAATAGAAGAGAACGTTGCCGGTGATCTGGCCGCCCGTGCCGGGCTGAGTGTCGGTCGCCATGAAATGCCTTCGATAATCCTGGGCGCGAAAGAAAGGTGCGAGCGGGGTTTAGAGCGCCCGTCTTCGCAGGGTCCGCGCTTCTACCCGATCAAAGGGGGAGCGGCAAATGCGCTCGCTCGCCGCTTGCTTCGCCGTGGCCGAACCGCTTCAATCTGCGGATAGCAAACGGACCGCATAGCGGAGGAAATATTTTCAATGGCGATCTTTTATCCCGACATTCTTGAACAGAAGACGGCGGCGCGCGAATTCACCTATCGCGACAAGGACGTGATGCTCTACGCGCTGGGCGTCGGCATGGGGCAGGACCCCATGAACGAGGACGAGCTGGCCTACGTCTACGAGCGCAACCTGAAGGTCATCCCGACGGCCGCCACCGTGCTGGCCTCGAACATGCGCTCGGCCGGCGGCCCCGCGCCGGTGATGCCCGAGGGCCATCGCCAGAGCCAGATCAACTTCCTGATGGTCGTCCACGGCGAGCAGAAGGTCGAGCTGCACAAGCCCCTGCCCACCACCGGCACCTTCACCGCCGAGGGCCGCACGGTCGGCGCCTATGACAAGGGCGAGGGCAAGGGCGCGGTCATCATCAACGAGACCGTCTGGAAGGACGACAAGGGCGAGAAGGTGGCGACGCTCACCGGCTCGACCTTCGCCCGCGGCGACGGCGGCTTCGGCGGCCCCTCGGAAGGCGCGCCGGAACCCCACGTGGTCCCGACCCGCAAGGCCGACCTGTCGGTGGACTTCACCACCCGTGAGGACCAGGCCCTACTGTACCGCCTGAACGGCGACCGCAACCCCCTGCACTCCGACCCGGAATCGGCCCGCCGCTCGGGGTTCCAGCGTCCGATCCTGCACGGGTTGTGCACCTATGGCATCACCTGCCGCGCGGTGCTGCAGGCCATCACCGGCTTTGATCCCGACCAGATCCTCAGCCACCAGGCCCGGTTCTCGGCGCCGGTCATCCCGGGCGACACCATCACGGTGGACCTCTGGAAGGACGGCCGGAACATCTCCTTCGAGGCCCGCGTCAAGGAACGCGGCGCCACGGTGATCAAGAACGGCCTGACCGTCCTGCGCGCCTAGCCCAACCCTCTGCGGAGCGGTTCCCCAAGCCGGGGAACCGCTCTAAAGATGGCCGATGATCCAAGGACTTCGACCCGCCGCCTTCGCCGCCGCCGCCCTGTCGCTGGCCGCCTGCGCCATGCTCCCGCAGAGGGCCCCGGCGCCCGCGGACGCCTCGCTGGCCGCGCCGCTGAACCCCATTCCCACCAAGCTGACCGGCTACCTGGCCACCGCCGACTTCGACGGCGCGGCCCTGCTGGGACCGCCGCCGGCGGAGGGCAGCCTGCGGGGCCAGGCCGACCGGGCCTATTTCAACGAGACCCGCGCCCTGGCCGGGACGCCGCGCTGGAACCACGCCATCCGCGACAACGACATCTGGGGCGGCGGGGCGCTGAAGGGCTATGCCTGCGCGGCCGGCAAGGACATCGGCGAGAAGACCACGCCTACCCTGTACCGCCTGCTGCACCGGATCGAGCTCGACGTCCGTACGGTGGGGACGCCCCCCAAGAACCACTACAACCGGGCCCGACCGCTGATCGGAAACGACCTGCCGGTCTGCGTGCCGCGCGAGGACTGGATGAAGACCAACGCCTCCTATCCGTCCGGCCACACCATGGTCGGCTGGGCCTGGGGGCTGATCCTGACCGAGCTGGCGCCGGCCAGGACTGACGGCCTGATGGCGGCGGCCAAGGAGGTCGGCGAGAGCCGGGCGGTGTGCGGGGTCCACTACCAGAGCGACATCGAGGCCGGCCGGATGCTGGCCTCGGCCATGGTGGCCCGGCTGCACGGGGACCCGGAATTCCAGCGCGACCTGACCACGGCGCGCAGGGAATTGGCCAAGGCGCCGGCGATGAGTTGCCCCGCCTGACAACATGTTGGTCGCCGCGGAGGGACCAAACCCCGCATTTTGACGGGGGTATGGCCGCGAGGTCCTTACATCCTAACGGTTTGCGGGCCTGAGCGCCGGCCGACATAGGCCGACATGTGACCGTCAGACGGGCCGCGGACCCACCAGCGCTCCGTAGAGATCGGTGCGGCGGTCGCGGAAGAAGCCCCAGGCGGCGCGGTGCGTGGCCAGGAAGTCCAGGTCGAAGCTGGCCGCCACGATCCCCTCCTCGTCGTCGAGGGCCGAGACCAGGTCGCCGCGATGGTCGGCGATGAAGGACGCGCCATAGAAGGCCTGGCCGCCGTTCGGATAGTCAGCCCAGGGCTCGAAGCCGATGCGGTTGGCGCCCACCACCGGGATGACGTTGGAGACCGCGTGGCCCTGCATGGCCCGGCGCCAGGGGGCGGCGGTGTCCAGGGTCGCGTCGTGAGGCTCCGACCCGATGGCGGTGGGATAGAGCAGCACCTCGGCGCCCATCAGGGTCATGGCCCGCGCGGCCTCCGGATACCACTGGTCCCAGCAGATGCCGACGCCGACCCGGCCGAACTTGGTGTCCCAGACCCGGAAACCGGTGTCACCGGGCCGGAAGTAGTACTTCTCCTGATAGCCGGGACCGTCTGGAATGTGGCTCTTGCGATAGACCCCCATCAGAGAGCCATCGGCGTCCACCATCACCAGGGAATTGAAGTAGTGCGGCCCCTCGCGCTCGAAGATCGAGATCGGCAGGACGACTCCTAGCTCGGCGGCGAGCGGCGCGAGCGCGGTGACGCAGGGATGTTCCCGCCACGGATGGGCGTGGGCGAACCAGCGCTCCTCTTGCGTCACGCAGAAATACGGCCCCTGGAACAGCTCCGACGGCAGGATCACCTGGGCGCCGGCCGCCGCCGCCTGGCGGATCAGGGCCTCGGTCGTCTTGATGTTGGCGTCCAGGTCCATCCCGTAGGAGGTCTGCAGGGCGGCGACGCTCATCGTGCGGGCCATCAGGCGGGCTCCTGCTGGGTGATGCAGTGGAAGGACCCGCCGCCGGTGAGGATGGCGTCGGACGGCAGGCCGATGATCTCGCGGCCGGGGAACACGGTGGCCAGGGCCTGCATCGCCAGTTCGGCGGCGCGGGGGTCGCCGTCATAGGTGGGCATGATCACCGCCCCATTGGCGATGATGAAGTTCATGTGGCTGGCGGGCGCCGCGCCGCCCTCGTGGCTCTCGATCCAGCCGGGCGAGGGGATCCGCACCACCTTCAGGGCCCGGCCCTGCGCGTCGGTCATGGCCGCCAGGTCGCGGGCGCAGGCGTCATAGGCATAGACATTGACGTCGCCCCGGCCCCAGGCGACGGGGCAGACCACGACGCCCGGCGCCACGAAGCGGGCCAGGTTGTCGACGTGGCCGTCGGTGTGGTCGTTGGCCAGGCCGTCGCCGAGCCACAGCACCTTGCGCGCGCCCAGGGACGCGGCCAGCTCGGCCTCGGCGGCCTCCCGGGTCCAGCCGGGATTGCGGTTGGGATTGAGCAGGCACTGGCCGGTGGTGAGGATCGTGCCCTCCCCGTCATGGTCGAGCGAGCCGCCCTCCATGATGATTTCCTGCTGCACCAGGGGGGTTGCGGCGGCTGTGGCGATCTGGCCGGCCACGGTGTCGTCGCCCTCCATCTCGTACTTGCCGCCCCAGCCGTTGAAGCGGAAGGCGCGGGCCTCGTCGCCGTTCGGACCCTTGGCGAAGATCGGGCCGGTGTCGCGCAGCCAGATGTCGCCGAACACGCCCGGGACGATCTCGACGCCGGCGACACCCTCGAGCAGACGTCGCGCGGCGATCTCGCCTTCGGGGGAGCCGGTCATCAGGCGCACGCGCTCCTTGCCGGGGCCGGCCAGGGCGCGGGCCAGGGCCGCCACCTGGGCCTGGGCCAGGTCGAGGTCTTCCGCCCACACCTCCGCATGGCTGGGGAAACCCAGCCACATGGCCCTGTGCGGCGCCCACTCGGCGGGAACGAGAACGGTCATCGGCGGCCCTTGTATCTTGGAGCCGCGAAATGGGCGGCGCGGCGGGCTACGTCAAGCGCTGCTTGGGGCAGGGACGCCAAGATGCTCCCCTCCTGGGGGAGCTGGCGCGGAGCGCCTGAGGGGGACTTTGACTCTCGTTTGGGGGCGGTAGGAGCCAACTACGTTGGTCCCCCTCCGGCTCGAGGCTGCGCCTCGCCCCACCTCCCCCACATCGCGCTGGCGCGCTGGGGGAGGATCTGGCTCCAGCCACGAAAAAGGGCGGCCCGGGAGGGCCGCCCTCTCCGCGAAAGCGATGTCGCTGCGAGGCTTAGAACTCGTAGCGGAGCGAGATCTGGGCGTACCAGAGCGAGCGGTCGTTGTTGATCGACTTGGCCGTCGCGGTCGAGCTGTAGTTCGAGTAGCGGTAGGTGTCGCAGACGGGGCTGCTGGAGGCCGAGGCCACCCCGGCGGCGTTGGCGCAGGCCGCGTCGATGATGCGGTTGTTGCCCTGGCCGGAACCGGTCGAGCCGTATTCCTCGACGATGCCCCACTTGTTGTTGACCAGGTTCAGCACGTTCTGGACATCGAGGACGACCCGGAACTTGTGACCGTCGGTCAGGCCAGGGAACTCCTGGCTGATCTGCAGGTCGAGCTGGTTCACGTCGGGGTTCTTGATGGCGCCCTTGGAGACGATGGCGTTGTTCGGCAGGTCGAACTTCTGCACCGCGGCGAGGAAGTTGTCGCGGGTGGTGGCGGTGTCGAAGAACACCTTGCCGATCTGCAGGTCGGTCTTGTTGGTGTCGCCAGCGATATCCGGGACGTAGAGCAGGTAGGCCGAGCGGTTCACGCCGAAGGTGGTGCTGCGGTCGCGGGAGGCCGAGCCCATGGTGGCGTTGACCGGACGACCGGTGCGGGTCTCGCCGAACAGCGAGAACCGGGTCGGGTGGTTGGCGATGAACTCATGCTTGTAGTTGAGTTCGAACTTGGCCCGATCGCTGACCTCCTCGTAACCCTTGCCGTAGGCGTCGCGGTTGAAATCCAGACCGGTGGACTGGCTGGCGTAGAGCGAGCCGGCGGTGGTGCCGAAGCGGCCGCCCGAGGTTTCCTCGTCCAGGCGCTGGCGGGCGTAGCCGATGGAGGCGCCGAGGCCGAAGTCGAAGTCCTTCGAGAGGCCGACGCCGAAGACGTAACCCTTGCCTTCGTCGGTGTTGTAGACGAGCAGGTCTCGCGTGGCCGGGATGTTGGTTCCGGCGATGCCGGCCGCGGCGCGGGCCGCGTCGGTGGCCTGCAGGCCGTCATAGCGGATGCGGCCGTCCGGGGTCTTCTGGATGACGCCGTTGACGATCAGCGGCTGGGCGCGGAGGTCCTTGAAGGCGATGGCGTCCTTCACGGTGGTGTGCACGAAGTCGGCGCTCAGCTTCATGTCCCAGGGCAGGTCGTACTGCGCCGAGAGGAAGAACTTCCACGACGACGGCATCCGGAAGCCCGGGGTGAAGGCGATGGTCTCGCCGGTCGTCGGGATGCCGGCCGGGGTCACGAGGCCAGTGACGCCGGTGGGCAGGTCGTAGCCGAAGCGCGGATCGGCGACGTTGATGTTCAGGCCGGCGGCGCCGGCGGCCTGGGTGAAGCCTGCGCTGTTGTTGACATCGCTGAAGGTGCCGTTGGCGTTGCGGACGATGTTGACGCCGGCCGCGGCGTAGCCGGTGGTGGAGAAGGCCGTGGAGATCAGCACGTCCGGCACGCCGCCGGAGAAGAGGCCGAAGCCGCCATTGACGCGGTAGGGCTTGCCCTCCGGCTTCCAGTTGAAGGCCACGCGCGGCATCATCACCGAGAGGCCGTCATAGGTCTGCTGGTTGTTGAAGCCGTTCCGGGCCGTGAAGTTCGGGTTGAGAGTCGGCTTGTCGTCGCTCTTGAACCAGTCGTAGCGGAAGCCGGCGGTGACCTGCAGGTCCTCGGTGACGTCCAGCACGTCCTGGAAATACAGGCTGTTCTGCGAGTACTCGAAGAGGGCCGCGGCGTCGAGCGGGTTGCCGGACGGGGCGTTGGAGTAGGTGAGGCGGTTGGCGCGGCCGGCCTGGAAGTCGGCGATGGAGTCGAAGTAGTAGACCCCGTCGCTTTCCGGCACGAACAGGTTGACGATCTCCAGGTTCTGGGTCTCGAAGCCGACCTTCAGCAGATGGTCGCCCAGGGAATACTCGGCCTTGGCCTGGAATTGCAGGTTGTGGGTCTCAAGCTCGTTGGCCTGACGGAACGAGTCCGGCCCGATGCGGATCAGACCATTGGGGCTGTCGCAGGTGGTCATGGTGGTGTTGCTGACCGCCATGGAGCAGACCTGCAGCTCGCCGAATTCCTGGCCGGCCGGCGGGTTCTGACGGCGCTCGTAGTCGCGATAGGAGACGCGCAGCTGGGTGGAGAGCTGGTCGGTCCACTTGGAGTTCAGTTCGCCGACGTAGGAATAGTCCTCGTCGCCCGAGAGGTAGAAGTTCGACGACAGGCTGGCGGTGTTGTTGTTCAGGTTCGAACGCGCCACCGATTCCGACAGGGCGTAGCGGTAGGTGAACGAGGCCCGGTGGTTGTCGTTGATGTTCCAGTCGAGCTTGGCCGAGTACTTTTCGTCGATGATCGCGCCGGTGCGCGGGATGGTCCCGGCGTCGAAGTCCGTCGTGTAGGTGTTGTTCAGGATATTGGTGACCTGATCGATCTGCGACTGGCCAATGCCCGAGAAGGAGTTCGGGAAGCCCTGGCCGGCCGGGCCGAAGCCGACCTGATCGGAGGTTTCATAGAGCTCGTAGGAGATGGCGAAGAACAGCTTGTCCTGCAGGATCGGGCCCGCCAGGAAGGCGCCGTAGTTCGACTGGGTGATGGTCTGCTTCACCGGCTTGTCGCGCAGCGAGTCGCCGACCATGCCGTCGTTCAGGTAGTTGGTGAAGACGCTGCCGTGGAAGTCGTTGGTGCCCGAGCGCAGGACGATGTCGATGGAGCCGCCCTGGAAGTCGCCGTTCTGCACGTCGTAGGGCACGGCCTGGATGGTGAACTGCTCGATGGCGTCCAGCGAGATCGGACCCCGGCGCGTGGGCACGCCGCCGGAGTTCAGGCCGAAGTCGTCCTGCACGGGCGAACCGTCGATGGTGATGCGGTTGGACTTGGGGTTGGAGCCGGCGATGGAGATGCCGCCGTCGGCGCTGGTGTTGGCCGAGGCCAGCAGGTTGCGCCGGGCCAGGTCGCGGATGTCGCGGGTGACCGAGACCACCGATTCAATGCCGTCGCGGTCCAGGGTGGTGTTGGCGCCGGAGTTTTCCGAGGTGACGTCGCGGGCGGCGGTGACGACGAACTCGTCCACCGAGGCCTGGGCGATCAGGTCGAAGTCCAGGCGGACGCTGTCGCCCTGGGCCAGATTGATGCCGGTCAGGGTCTTGGTCTCGTAGCCGGGGGCGGCGACGGTGATGGTGTAGGGGCCGCCGACCCGCAGGCCGCGGGCGTCGAAGATGCCGTCGGCGTTCGGCGCGGTGACCGCGCGGGTGCCGGAAGGCGTGTGCACCAGGGTGACCGACGCATTGCGGACGATATTGCCGTCGTCGCCGGTCAGCTGGCCGCGCACGGCGCTGGTGGTGTCCTGCGCGTAGACGGCGCTGGACATGGCGCAAACGAGCGCCGTCAGAGCTGCGCCACCGGCGAGCCGCTTCATCGAAGTCATCGGAATCCCCTATCCATCAGCAGGGCCAGCCCAGGGCCCCACGCGTTGCAGTCCCTATAGCGCCAAAAAAGTGGCTGTAGGTGACGGATTTGTTACGACATCATGTCCTGTCGGGAGTGCTGCTTTAAAGACACGCATTCGCTTTACAGGGCGCCTGCGCCGCGCCACCGTCCGCCGCCAGACAGGGATAGATCGCTTGGCCGATAACGCTTCGTCCGCCTCCGGCGCGGGCGCCTATTGGAGAGGCGCCCTGCTGCTGGCCTTCGGCCTGACGGCGGTGCGGCTGACAGCCCTGTTCGTCACCCCCCTGGAGCTCTATCCGGACGAGGCTCAGTACTGGCTTTGGTCGCGGACCCTGGACTGGGGCTATTTCTCCAAGCCGCCGATGATCGCCTGGACCATCTGGACCACCACCGCGATCGGGGGAAACAGCGAGGCCTGGGTGCGGCTGGCGGCGCCCTTCTATCACCTGGGGGTGACGCTGGCGGTGTTCGGGATCGGGCGGCGGCTGTACGGGCCCGCCGTCGGCTTCGCCGCCTGCGCCCTCTACGCCCTGATGCCGGGGGTGCAGATCTCGTCCCTGGCCATCGCCACCGACGCGGCCCTGCTGTTCTTCCTGTCGCTGTCACTGCTTGCCTATGTTGAGCTGCCCCTGGCCCAGGGGCGCCGGCGCCTGCTGACGGCGGCGGGGTTCGGGGCGGCGGTGGGGCTGGCCTTCCTTTCCAAGTACGCGGCGGTCTACGCCCTGATCGGACTGGCCCTGCATCTGCTGATCAGCGCCGACGCGCGCCGCGCCTGGGACGGGAAGACGGCGGGGGTGGCGCTGGGCGCCTTCCTGCTGATCCTGTCGCCGAACCTGGCCTGGAACGCCGCGCACGGATTCTCCACAGTGCAGCACACCGCCGCCAACGCCGCCTGGGGCGGGCGCAAGCTGTTCAACCTGCCGGAGCTCGGCGAATTCCTGGTCTCGCAGTTCGGGGTGTTCGGGCCGATCCCCTTCGCCGTGCTGATGGGGGGGCTTGTGCTGCTGGCCGTGCGCCGGCGGCTGACCGACGCCGACCTGACCCTGCTGTGCTTCTCCATTCCGCCGTTCCTGATCGTCACCACCCAGGCCTTCATCAGCCGGGCCAACGCCAACTGGTCCGGGGCCGGATACGTCGCCGGATCGATCCTGGTGGCCGCCTGGCTCATGCGCTGGCGGGCCAAGGGCTGGCTGCTCGGCGCGGTGGCCAGCCAGGCGGTGATCGCCACCCTGTTCCTGGCCTGTGTGATCAGCCCGGCGTTTTCGGAAAAGATCGGCGCGGCCAACGCCTTCAAGCGCGCCAAGGGCTGGGAGCAGACGGTGGACGCCATCACCGCGCGGGCCGGCGCCGAGCGCGGCCTGACCGCCGTGGCGGTGGACGACCGGTTCCTGTTCAACGCCTCGGCCTATTACGGGCGCGACTTCTTCGGGGCGGTGAACGCCCCGCCCCTGAAGATGTGGGTGCGCGAGGCCCATGCCCAGAACCAGGCCGAGACCACCGATCCCCTGACGCGCGCCACCGGCGCCCGGGTGCTGGCCGCCAGCCTGGACCTGATCTACCGCGACGAGCTGGCCCAGGACTTCCAGGCGGTCTCGGGCCGCGAGATCCACAGCGTGATGCTGGACGCCAAGCGCCGGCGGCGCACCGAGCTGTTCATCGGCGAAGGCTACGCCCCCCTGCCCCGCGATCCGGTGACGGGGCAGCCGCCGAAGCCGAAGGTGAAGAGCCCGGAGTAGTTAGGCGCTCAGCGCTTTAGCAGCGGCGCCGTGAGCGAAGAAATCGGAACCACGAACCACACGAACGGCACGAACAACCCGTGTCATCCCGGAAAGCCCGCAGGGCTTATCCGGAACCCATATGCGCGGGGCGTGCCGGAGAAATCGGTGAGTATGGGTCCCGGCCTTCCGCTACGCGGAAACCGGGATGACAGCTAGCGGGCGCCCTTGCGCTCCTGTTCGTGTGGTTCGTGTGGTTCGTGTGGTTCGTGGATAGATTTTTGTCCTACCCGCGCTTCCACACCGCCTTGAGCGCGGCGTCGCGGCCGCAGCCGATCTTGTAGGCGTTGTAGGCCGCCGGGTTCTTCCTGGCGTAGTCCTGGTGATAGGCCTCGCCCATGTGGAAGGTGGCGGCGGGCAGGATCTTGGTGGCCACCGGCTTGCCCAGCTCCTTGGCCACCTGGGCCTTCACCGCCTCGGCGGTCGCACGCTCGGCGGCGTCCTCCACGAAGACGGCGGTGCGGTAGGACGGGCCCTGGTCGCAGATCTGGCCGTTGGGATCGGTGGGGTCGATGTTGTGGAAGAAGGTGGCCACCAGCCGGGAGTAGCTGGTCTGGCTGGGGTCATAGGTGACCTGGATCGCCTCCAGGTGGCCCTGGTGGTTCTGGTAGGTGGGGCGGCTCGAGGCGCCGCCGGAATAGCCGACGACGACGGACTTCACCCCCTTGGCATGCTCCATCGCGTGCTCGGCCGACCAGAAGCAGCCGCCGGCGAAGACCGCGGTGCGCAGCGGGCCGGCGGCGGGGGCGGCGTTGGCCAGCAGCAGGCTGGCGGCGGCGACGGCGGCGAAGAGGGGCTTGTTCATGGGTCTGCCTTGGTTGTCCTGTGAAGACATACGCAAGCCAGGACCCGGAGGTTTCACCGGCCCAAACACCGCTCATCCCGGCGAAGGCCGGGACCCAGGTCGTAGGTCACGACCTGAACAGAAGCCCGAAATTCGGCGGATGTATCTGGGCCCCCTGAGTTCTCAAACGAAGTGCAACACCCTGCATTGGCGGAGGTGTTGTCATGGGACGGCTCTACGAGCAGCTCA
>NZ_JAOTJD010000036.1:0-51236 GCF_042714595.1 Phenylobacterium ferrooxidans
GACTTCCACACCCCAGCCGAGGCCTTCTCCAGGGTGTTGCACTTCGAACGAGAATCCACATCCCGGCCTTCGCCGGGATGAGCGGGCTTGGGATAAGATTGCGGATGTCGCGGCTCAATGCCGCTCTAGAGCTTGCTTCGCGCCCGCGCCTCGCTATGTCGAACGCCGCATGAAGCCGCCCATTCTCGCCCTGAAGGCCGTCCGCCTCGCCGACGGACCGAAAATGCTGTTCGACGGCGTCGACCTGTCGGTGGAGCCGCGGTCGCGCGCCTGCCTGGTAGGGCGCAACGGGGCAGGCAAGACCACCCTGCTGAAGATGCTGGCCGGCCAGATCCAGCCCGACGACGGCGAGCGCGCCGTGCAGCCGGCCACGCGCATCGCCTATGTGCCGCAGGAGCCGGAGATCGTCGGCGCCACCCTGCTGGATCACTGCACCGCCGGCGGCGCGGCCGAGCACCGGGCGCAGGCGGCCCTGGCCGTCTTTGGCATCGATCCTGAGAAGTCGAGCTCGGGCCTCTCGGGCGGGGAAATCCGCCGCGTGGCCCTGGCCCGCGCCTTCGCCGAGGACCCGGACCTGCTGCTGCTGGACGAGCCCACCAACCACCTGGACATCCTGGCCATCGAGACCCTGGAACAGGAGTTATCCTCCAGCCGGGCGGCCATGGTCATCGTCAGCCACGATCGCGCCTTCCTGGAGCGCACCACCCAGCGCTGCTTCTGGCTGGAGCACCGCAAGGTGCGCCGCCTGGACAAGGGGTTCGCCGCCTTCGACGCGTGGGTGGAGCAGGTCCTGGCCGCCGAGGCCGAGGAAGGGCGCAAGATCGACAAGAAGCTGGAGCAGGAAGAGCACTGGCTGCAGCGCGGGGTCACCGGCAGGCGGGCCCGCAACGAGGGCCGCCGCCGCGCCCTGATGGACCTGCGGCAGGTGAAGGTCGAACGCCTGCGCGAGGTGCGCGGCGAGATGAACATGGGCATCGCCTCCTCCGGCCTGTCGGGCCAGCGGGTGATCGAGGCCCGCGGGATCGCCAAGGGCTTCGGCGACCGCACCCTGCTGAAGAGCTTCTCCACCCGCATCCTGCGCGGCGACCGGGTGGCCATCGTCGGCCCCAACGGGGCGGGCAAGACCACCCTGGTGAAGATGCTGCTCGGGGAAATCGCGCCGGACGAGGGCTCTGTGAAGCTGGGGGCCAATCTGGAGACCGCCTATATCGACCAGGCCCGGGCCGACCTGAAGCCCGACATGATGTTGCGCGACGTGCTGACCCCGCTGGGGGGCGACCAGGTGATGGTGCGCGGCCTGCCCAAGCACGTGAACGCCTACGCCAAAGACTTCCTGTTCACCGACGCCCAGATCCGCCAGCCGGTGCGCAGCCTGTCCGGCGGCGAGCGCAACCGTCTGCTGCTGGCCCGCGCCCTGGCCACGCCCGCCAACCTGCTGATCCTGGACGAACCCACCAACGACCTGGACATGGACACGCTGGATCTGCTCGAGGACCTGCTGGCCGACTTCGAGGGCACCCTGATCCTGGTGAGCCACGACCGAGATTTCATCGACCGGCTGGCGACCTCCACCATCGCCCTGAACGGCCGCGGCGACGTGGTGGAGACCCCGGGCGGTTGGCAGGACTTCCTGCGCCAGAACCCCGGCTATTTCGGCGCCATCGCCAGCCCGGCCCCAGCGCCGTCAGCGCCGAAAGCCGCGCCGAAGGCGCCTGAGCCGAAGAAGACCACCAAGCTGTCCTTCAAGGATCAGCACCGGCTGAAGGAGGCCGAGGGCCTGATGGCCAGCCTGCCGGCCAAGATCGCCAAGCTGGAGGCCGACATGGCCGACCCGGCGCTCTACGCCCGCGACCCCACCGGCTTCGACAAGCTGACCAAGGCTCACGCCGCCGCCCAGGCCGAACTGGTTAAGGCCGAGGAAGACTGGATGACCCTGGAAGAGATGCGCGAGGCGCTGGAGGCCGGGCGCTAGGGCCTGATTCGCCGCGACCACAGGTTAGCTGTGGATAGATCTTGGCGCTGAATCTTAAGGGAAAACGCCGCGAAATCCCCAAACCATCCACAGGTTATCCCCGGAGATCTAGCGCTCCGCTCACATAGGGGCGAGTCGCGGCGCTTGCTTCATAGAGGGTTCGGGAGGAAGGTCAAGGGGTCGAGAGGGACTGCGGCGCAGACGGACACGGAAACGGGTTCGACCAAGCGAGCAGAAGGTTCTCGGAGGATAGGAAGCGGCGCAAGCCGGGACCTTCATCTCCGCGGGACACCGGTCGGCGACGGAAACCTGCGGGTAACCCCGCGTTCGAAGTCGCAAACCGACCTTTGGGCACAGATCCCCCAACGGATCTGGATGAGAGGGCGACGCAGCGGGAAACCGCCGCGCCGCCCTCTTGCCATGGGGATTACCCTTTTTGGTGCGGCATTCTGTCCCGACTTGGCACAGCTTAAACATTTCGCCATCCGGATGGGGCATAATCCTGCGGCTTCGTAGGGATCCTCGATGCTGGCCAAGCCTTCGCGCGACCTGATTCTGACCCTCAGCCTGACCGTTACTTTCGTGGCGGCCACGTTGTTCAGTCTCGCCCTGACCAAGGGCGAGGCCGGGGTCGCCGCCATCTGGCTGTCGAACGGAATCCTGGCGGCCATGTTCCTGCTGCTGCCGTGGCGCCTGAGCCTCCCGGCCGCCGCCGTCTGTTTCCTGATCAACTGGCTGGCGGGCCTGTGGCTCGGCAATCCGCTGGGGGTCGGCCTGGTCTTCCCGATGCTGAACTTCGCCGAGGCCTTCGCGACCGCCTGGCTGGCGCGCAAGGCCTGCGGCCAGACCATGCGCCTCACCAGCCTCAAGCGGGTCGCCCAGCTGCTGCTGTTCGCTATCGTCCCGGCCACGGCGGCCAGTTCGGTGGTGGCGGCCGACGTCCTGACCCTCTTCGACCGCAGCTTCAATGTGGTGCTCAGCACCTGGTTCTACGCGCACGGCCTGGGCATGGCGATCGCCCTCCCCGCCGTCCTGCTGATCGCGCGCTCGGACACGGTGCGCGACTTTCATCGCGAGTGGCCCGAGCAGTTCGGCCTCTATTGCATGATGGCCGCCGTGTGCGTGCTGGCCTTCGCGCCTGTGCGGTTTCCGACCCCGGTGATCATCTTCCCGATGATGGCCCTGATCGCCTTCCGCCTGGGTCCGCGCGGCGCGGCGGTGGCGGCGATGATGCTGGCTTCGATCTCCTCCAGCCTGGTGCTGGGTTCGCAGGAGACCCACACCGGCGCCACCTGGACCATGCTGGAGAAGACCCGGGGCATTCAGTTCCTGATCGGGATCAACTTCTTCACCAGCCTGGCCACGGCGCTCGCCATCGCCGACCAGAAGCGCCTGAAGCGCCTGTGGGCCAGCCGCACGCGGGTGGCCCGCGCCGCCCAGGCGCGCGCGGTCGCCGCCGGCAAGGCCAAGTCGGAATTCCTGGCCACCATGAGCCACGAGATTCGCACCCCCATGAACAGCATCATCGGCTTCACTGAGGTGCTGATGAAGCGCAGCGACCTGCCCGAGGGGGCGAACCGGCAGCTGACCCTGATCGACCGGGCCGGCTCCTCCCTGCTGACCGTGGTCAACGACATCCTCGACTTCTCCAAGATGGAGGCCGGCGAAGTGGACCTGTCGCCCCGCCCCGTCGAGCCCCGCGCCGTGGCCCAGGACACCCTGGCCATCGTCGCCGAGGTGGCCCGCCGCAAGGGTCTGGACCTGCAGTTCAACACCAGCGGCGAGGTCGAGCGCGCGGTGATGATCGACGACCTGCGGGTGCGCCAGATCCTGCTGAACCTGCTGTCCAACGCCATCAAGTTCACCGAGCGGGGCCGGGTCCGCCTGGACCTGGAGGTCACGGTCGAGGGCACGATCTCCACCCTGCGCTTCGTGGTCACCGACACCGGGATCGGCATCCCCACCGAGCAGGCGACAAAGCTGTTCAAGCGCTTCAGCCAGGCGGACTCCACGGTCAGCCGCAGTCACGGCGGCACCGGCCTGGGCCTGGCCATCTGCAAGGGACTGACCGAGCTGATGGGCGGCCGCATCGGCCTGGACAGCGCCTCCGGCTACGGCTCGGTCTTCTGGTTCGAGATCGACGCCCCCCTGGCCGACGCCGAGGCTCCGCCCGCCACGGGCGGCATGCGCAAGATCGGCGAGCTGGGCGCCAAGGTGCTGCTGGTGGACGACCATCCGGTGAACCGCGAACTGGGCGCCACGGTCCTGACCCTGCTGGGCTGCGAGGTGGCGCTGGCCGAGAACGGCGAGGAGGCCGTGGCCGCCGCCCGGGACGGAACCTGCGACCTGATCCTGATGGACGTCCACATGCCCCGCATGGACGGGCTGGAAGCCACCCGCCTGATCCGTGCCCTGGGCGGCCCCTGCGCCGCCGTGCCGATCATCGCCATGAGCGCCGACGTCATGCCCGAGATGGTGGAGCGCTGCCTGAAGGCCGGCATGGTGGACGCCGTCGGCAAGCCGATCCAGATCGAAGCCCTGCATGAGGTTCTGGCCAAATGGCTGGAACACGCGCGGGAGGCGGCTGCCTGAGCGGAATTGGGGGCCATCTCGACCTTAGACCTTGAATCTAGAGCATGTCCGGGCGGCGAACCGGCACCCACTTGCGCCTGACATGCTCTAAGTTCACGCCCCCATCTTGGAAGCGGGGCCGTCACGCCCTAGGTTCCCCATGATCGAAGTTGGGGACAGATCATGCACGCCCTTCGCAGCCTTGCGCTCGCCGCCCTCGCGGTTCTCGCCGTCGCCTGCTCGCCGGCCAAGAAGGCCGAGACCGCGCCGGCCGCCGGCCAGCCCACCGTCATCAGGTTCGCCACCGACTGGCGCGCCCAGGCCGAGCACGGCGGGTTCTATCAGGCGCTGGCCACCGGGGAGTACGCCAAGCGCGGCCTGGACGTGCAGATCGTCCAGGGCGGCCCGGGCGTGAACGTGCCGCAGCTGCTGGCCTCCGGCGCGGTCCAGGCCGGCATGGGCTCCAACAGCTTCATCGCGCTCAACATGGCCCAGGAGGGCGTGCCGGTCAGGGCCGTCGCCGCCATGATGCAGAAGGACCCCCAGGTCCTGATCGCCCACCCCGACCAGGGGATCGAGAGCATCAGTGACCTGAAGGGCCACCCGATCCTGCTGTCGGACGCCTCGGTCACCGCCTTCTGGGTGTGGCTGAAGTCCAAGTACGGGTTCAGCGACGACCAGATCCGCAAGTACACCTTCAACTCCGCCCCCTTCCTGGCCGACAAGCGCGTGGCCCAGCAGGGCTACGTCACCAGCGAGCCCTACACCCTGGAGAAGGAGGCCAAGCTGAAGGCCAAGGTCTTCCTGCTGGCCGACGACGGCTATCCCAGCTACGCCACCATGATCCTGGTTCCCCAGAGCCTGATCGATCAGAACCCAGCCGCGGTGAAGGCCTTCGTGGAGGCCTCGGCCAAGGGTTGGAACGACTATCTCAACGGCGACGCGGCGCCCGCCGACGCCCTGATCCGCAACGACAATCCGGAGATGGCGCAGGACGTGCTGGACCAGGCGCGGGCGAAGATGAAGTCCTATGGCATCGTCGACGGCGGCGACGCCAAGACAGCCGGCATCGGCACGATGAGCGACGCCCGCTGGGCCGAATTCTTCAGGATGGCCACCGAACAGGGCGTCTATCCCAAGACCCTCGACTACAAGAAGGCCTACACCCTGCAGTTCGTGGCCCCGGCCGCGAAGTAGCGTGCCGCCGCCCGTCGTCGCCCTTGAGGCCGTGGAGGTCGACTACGCCAAGCGCGGCCGCGCGCTGGGCCCCTTCAGCCTGAGCATCGCGGCGGGAGAGATCGTCGCCCTGGTGGGTCCGTCCGGCTGCGGCAAGTCCACGGCCCTGAGACTGCTGGCGGGCCTGGAACAGCCGACCCGGGGAACGGTCACCCGCACCGCCGGGCGCGGCGAGACCTCGGTGGTGTTCCAGGCGCCGACCCTGGCGCCCTGGATGACGGCGCAGGCCAATGTCGCCCTGCCCCTGGAACTGGCGGGCGTGCCGAAGAAGGCCGCTCGTGAGCGCGCCGCCCAGGCCCTGGCCCGGGTCGGCCTGGCGGGCGCCGAGCAGGCCCGCCCGGCCCAGCTCTCCGGCGGCATGGCCATGCGCGCCTCGCTCGCGCGCGCCCTGGTGACCGAGCCGCGCCTGCTGCTGCTGGACGAACCCTTCGCCGCCCTGGACGAAATCACCCGGCGGTCCCTAGCCGACGACGTGCTGAAGCTGTGGCGCGAGACAGGGCCCGCCATCGTCTTCGTCACCCACAACGTCGAGGAAGCCGCCTATATGGCCGCGCGCGTGGCGGTGCTGACCCGGGGGCCCGGCCGCATCGCCGGCGAGGTGAGCGTGCCCGGCCACCTACCCCGCCTGATCGGCTTCCGCGCCACGCCGGAGTTCCGCGAAGCCGCGGAGGCGGTGTCGGACCTGCTGCTCAAGGGCTCGGAGAAGTCGGCGTGAACCGCGTCCTCGACGTCCTGGCGCCGTTCGCTCTCATCGGTCTGCTGCTGGCCGGGTGGGAGATCGCCTGCCGGGTCACCGGCGTGCCGGCCTATTTCCTGCCCGCGCCCTCCGACGTCGCCGTGGCCCTGGCCACAGACACCGCCAGCCTGATGCAGGCGGCCTGGAACACCCTGTCGGTGGCGCTGATCTCGCTGATGATCGCCAGTATCCTGGCCCAGGCGATCGCCTTGCTGGTGGGCCTGAGCCCGCTCATCGACCGCGCGGTGCGGCCATTGGCCTCGGTTCTCCAGGTGACGCCGGTGGTGGCCATCGCGCCCCTGGTGCTGATCTGGGCGGGCATTGATCACCCCGAACGCGCCATCGTGGCCCTGGCCGTGCTGGTGGCGTTCTTCCCGATCTTCTCCGGCGCGGTCACGGGGCTGAAGGCCGCCGATCCCGACCTGGAGCGGCTGTTTGATCTCTATGGCGCGAGCCGCCTGCAGCGCGTCCTGCGCCTGCGCCTGCCGTCGGCCGTCCCATTTCTGCTGGAAGGTCATAAGGTTGGCGCGGGCCTGGCGGTGATCGGGGCGGTGGTGGCCGAGTTCGGCGCGGGGTCAGGCGGGGTGCGCGGCCTGGCCTGGCGCATCCTCGACGCCGGCAACAAATTGCAGACCGCGCGCATGATCGCCGCCCTGGTGGTGCTGGGTCTGATGGGGGTGGTACTGCACGCCCTGCTGGAGCGCGCCGAGCGCACGGGCCTGGCCTGGTGGCGTGGCCGTTAAAGACGCCCGTTAGCTCAGGGTTAAGCGACCGCGGCTAGCGTTGTCGCATGATGAACCTCGGCCACGCTATCGCCGCCGTCGTCCGTGCGATCACGCCCGGCTCCCAGGAGGATGACCGGGACCGGTCCTATGAGCGTCCGGCCTATGAGCAGCGGGCCCCCGCGCCCACCGGCCCGATGCTGGGATGGTCCAACAAGCGCGCCTATCCGACCACCGGCGGCCAGCCCGGGATGATGCAGCGCCCCGAGCCCATGGCCCTGGCCGGTCAGTTCACGCGCGGACGTCAGGCGGCGCCCCAGGATCGCGACCTGCCCCCGCCCCCCGGCGAGAGCAACCGCGTGACCTATGAGCCGCCAGCCTACACCCCCTTCGTCCCCCAGACCCCCTATCAGGCCCCGCGCCCGAGCGCGCCGGCGCCTTCCGTGGACCAACAGACCTCGTCCTCGCCGCCGATCTATGCGCCGCCGCCCTCCAGCCTCTATGGCGGCCCGCCGCCCCTGCCCGAGCAGGCCGCGGTCGCCGCCAGCCAGAAGGTGGTCGACGCCTCGGCGACGGCCCGCCACGTGGGCGGCTCTTCAAAGCTCTATTCCATGCACCGGGCCTATGGCCTGGAGCCTGACGTGATCCCCGCCGTCGAAGGCGGCGACCGCTACGTCTTCATCGGCCCCCCCGATGCGCCCGCCCCCAAGAAGACCGACGACGGCGACGACGACAGTTCCGACAAGGCCGGCGACGGTCGCCCGTTCTGAGACCCTGATGACGCGCACAAAGCTTCACGACCTGATCGAACTGGCCCAGGAGCCCTCCAGCTCCCGGCGGCGAGAATTGCTGCGCGGCGTCACCGACCTGTTCTTCACCACCGACGAGCCCCGCGCGCCTGGCGAACTGTCCCTGTTCGACGACGTCCTGACCCAGCTCGCGGGCGAGATGGAGGAAGCTGTCCGCGTGGAGCTGGCCCAGCGCATGTCGGGCGTCAATCCGGCGCCGGCCGGCCTGATCCGCAGCCTGGCCCGTGACCCCTCCATCGAGGTGGCCCGTCCCCTGCTGGAGGGCTCCACGGCGCTGACCGAGGACGACCTGCTGTCGGTGGCCCGCACGCGGGGCCAGGATCACCTGCGCGCCATCAGCCAGCGGCCCGTTGTTTCGGAAGCTGTCTCCGAGGCCATCGTGGAACGTGGCGACGACGAGACCCTGGGAACCCTGCTGGCCAACCAGGGCGCAGAGATGTCGCGCGAGACCCACGAGATGGTTGTGGACCGCGCCGCCGAGAACCCGGCCCTGCACGCCGCTGTCGTCGCCCGCAAGTCGATGCCCGCCGACCTCCTGAACGAGATGTATTTCGTGGTGGAGGCCCGCCTGCGCGACCAGATCCTGGAGCGCAACCGCGAGATCGATCCCGACGAGCTGGACGCGGCCCTCGCCGCCGGCCGCAAGACGCTGGCCGCCCGCGACGGCGCCCTGCCCGCCGACTATGTGGAGGCCGAGAAGGCCGTGCGCATCCTGCGCCTGCGTGGGGCCATCACCCCGCCGGTGCTGGCGGGCTTCCTGCGCAACCGCGAGACCACCAAGTTCCTGGTGGCGCTCTGCGAACTGGCCGACATCGATTTCCACACCGCCCGGCGAATCCTGGAGCGCCGCGAACTGGACGCGCTCTCCATCGTCTGCAAGGCGGCGGGCTTCGACCGCTCGCTGTACCTCACCTTCGCCGTCCTGATCCTGGACCGCGACTCCAACGCCATGGGCCGGGCTCGCGAATATGGCGAACTCTACGAGAACCTGCCCCGGGAGGCCGCCCAGCGGACCATCCGCTTCTGGCGCATGCGCCGCCAGACCGGCGACGTCGCCGCCGCCTGACCCTGACGCCCTAGTAGGCCGCGCGCGGGCTGGTGTGGGTCAGACGGTCCAGGGCATCCGACGCGATGACGCTCAGTGAGCGCAGCCCCTGCTCGGCGAAGACGTCGAGGGCCGCGTTCAGGGCGTGGGCGGCGGCGGCCCGTTCGCCCCGGTCGCGGCCGGTGATGTCCAGGCGCGCCTCATAGAGCCTGGCCAGGTTCACCTGCAGCAGGGCCCAGGCGGTGGGATCGCGGCCCGGCGACATGGTGGTGAGCTCGATGCGGAAGGCGGTCTCGGCGGCGTCCAGCACATTGAGGTCGCCGGTCAGTTCGGCTGAACGGGCCAGGCACAGCGCGCGGTTGGAGGCGCTGACGGCGCTCAGGGCGAGGGCCGGAATCTCCTTCAGCACCATGGCGGCGCGGTCGTAGCAAGTGACGGCCTGTTCGTAGGCCCGCTCGCTGGCGCCGGCCTCGCCGAGCGCCTGGAGGCTTTCGGCCAGGGCGGTCTGGACGCGGGCCCAGTCCATGGGGCTGTGGTCGCGGTTGAGTTCGCCCAGCACGTCGGCCAGGGCGTTGACCGCCTCGGCCACGCTCTCGATCTGACCGGCGGCGTCGCCCAGCAAGGCCAGAGCCTGGCCGCGCAGGGCCGCGGCGCGGGCCCAGCTCAAGGGTTCGAAGGCGGCGTCCAGGCCGTCGACGGCGGTCTCGGCGTCGTCCAGGGCCTGTTGCAGCAGGTCGCGGTCCTTCAGGCGCGCGCCCCAACCCAGCAGCAGGTCGGCGCGGACCAGGCGGGCCTCGACGGCCAGCAGGCGGGCGGCGCGGCAGCGCTTGGTGAGGACCTGGAGGCCCTGAATAGGAATGGTGAAACGGGCGGCCACGACACGGGCGGCCTGGGCGTCGCCGGCGGCCATCCTGGAGCGGCCCTCAAGGGCGGCGATGCCGACATCGGCCAGCGGCAGGGCGAGACCGCCCCGGGCGGCGGCGCGGGCTTCGCGGAAGGCGAGATCGGCGGCGGCGTTGAGGCCGTCGTCGCCGAACAGTTCGGCGCCCAGCATGGCGCAGAAGGCCTGTTCGCAGCGGGCGCGCGCCCAGCCGTCGGGACGGCGATTGCGGTCGAAGAGATCGGCGGCGGTCTCGGCGGTGGCGGCGGCCTTGCGCAGGGCGACCGCGTCGCCGGAGCGACGGGCGACCTCGCGCCAGACGATGGCGGCCTCCAGGCGGCGCTGGGCGCGGTCGGTGGCGCCGACACGGCCGGCGGCGACATCGGCGGCCTTGGCCTCGGTCTTCAGCAGTTCCAGGTCCAGCAATTCCAGCAGCGAGGAGTCGCCGCCGGTCAGGCCGTCCCGCGGGGTGTTCAGGCCTTCAGCGCCGAACAAGCGCTTAAGTTCACGACCGAACTCGAACATGACGCGGCTCCGATCACCCTAGCGTCTCAACACGGGACGCCTGTCTTGGGTTCAGACCGGGAGGAGCAAAGCCGGGTCCGAGATCGTAAACAAGTGGTTAATCAGTGCGTTATGGTTAACGGAGTACGAATTTTCGCGTTTTGGGCGAATTGCGGCGCTAGGCGAAGATCGACGCCTCGCCGGCCTCGTCCAGGACACGCCACTCGCCGGCCGCCAGGTCCGCGGGCAATTCCAGGCCGCCTATGCGGTCGCGGTGCAGGGCGTTTACGTGGTTGCCGACGGCGGCGAACATGCGGCGGACCTGATGGTAGCGGCCCTCGGTGATGGTGAGCGCGGCTTGCGTGGGCGAGATCACCCGCAGCTCGGCGGGCGCCAGGGGCGTCTCCTCGCTGTCGAGCATCAGGTCGCCGGCGGCGAAGATCGTCCCCTCCTCCCCGCTCAGGGGCCGGTCGAGGGTGGCCAGGTAGCGCTTGGCCACGTGGGCGCGGGGCGAGATCACCCGGTGCAGCAGATCCCCGTCGTCGGTGATCAGCAGCAGGCCCGAGGTGTCCTTGTCCAGGCGCCCGATGGTAGAGAGCCCCGGCATGCGGGCGCGCCAGCGGGTGGGCAGCAGTTCATAGACGCTGCGGCCAGCCTCGCGATGGGAACAGACCACGCCGAGCGGCTTGTGCATGATCAGGGTGAGCGGCGCGGGGGGATCGACCGCGACGCCGGAGATGGTCATGCGCGCCGGCAGCTCGCGGACGATAGGGACCTTGGCGCCGGCGTCTTTCAGGGTCACGCCGTCCAGCACCACCCCGCCGGCCCGGACGAGCGCATTGACCTCGCGCCGGGAGCCGTAGCCGAGATTGGCCAGCAGGCGATCGAGCCGGGCCATCGGGGCCTTGCTCACTTCCGGGCCTCGTAGATCTTGTAGCCGCCCGCCTCGGCCCGCAGCTCCACCTTGGAGAAGGCGGCCGCCAGGGGCCGTTCATAGGGCAGGTGGCGGTTGGCGGTGAGCCAGCAGGACCCGCCCTTGCGCAGGGCCTTGGCCGCGGTCTCGATGAAGGCCACGCCCAGGGCCCGGTCTTCCGCCCCGCCGTCATGGAAGGGCGGGTTCATCACCACGAAGTCCAGATCGGTCAGACCGGCCTGACGCACGTCGGCCCAGAGGATGGTGGCCCGGGGGTCGGTGACGTTCCTGGTGGCGGCCTCGACGGCGCGACGATCGACGTCCACCAGGACCAGGCTCTTGACGTCCGGGCTGGCGAGGACCGTGAGGGCCAGGATGCCGATTCCGGCGCCGAAGTCGGCGCCCCTGCCCTTCAGCGGCGGAAGGCTGGCGAGCAACAGGGCGCTGCCTGGATCGACCCGATCCCAGCTGAAGACACCGGGCTGGCTCCAGAGTTGGCCCATCTGCTGGGGCGCGCCCTTGGCCAGGACCGCGTCGAGACCGGCGACGGTCTCCGGCCGCTCGACCGTGCAGATGCGGTTGTGCTTGCGGGACTCCTCGAAGACCTCGCAGCCGAAGGCCTCGAGACTCTTCTTCAGGCGCGAACCGCCCTTGTCCTTCGCCGCGAAGGCGGTCAGCCGCCCGCCGGGCTTGAGGACGCGCAGGGCCTGGGCCAGGACGTAGTCACGCTCGGCCGTGCCGGGCGGGGCGGAGACCACCGCCTCGTCCAGGCTGGCCTCGGCCAGGCTTTCCAGGGCCATGGAGCCCGGCAGGATGGGGGAAACCTGGAGCGCGCCGGTCGGCACATCGACCAGGTTGTGGGGCGGGGTCCCGTAGACGATCGCGGCGGCCACGGCCCTAGCCCCGCTCCCGGGTGCGGTGGAAGGCCACCGTCGGATAGCGCTCGACCACATAGCCCAGCTCCCAGGCCGACTTGGCCAGGAACACCGGTTGTTCGTCGATGTCGGTGGCCATGGCGGTCTTGTGCTTGGCGGTGAAGTCCTCGATCTCGGCCTTGGTCCCCGTGACCCAACGGGCCTCGGCGAAGGGGCTGGCCTCGAACTGGACGTCCAGCTGGTATTCGTTGGCCAGGCGGTCGGCCATGACCTCGAACTGCAGCTGGCCCACGGCGCCGACGATGAAGTCCGCGCCGAACTGGGGCCGGAACAGCTGGGTCACCCCCTCCTCGGCCAGGCCTTCCAGGGCCTTCTTCAGGTGCTTGGCCTTCAGGGGGTCCTTCACGCGCACCCGCTGCAGGATTTCCGGGGCGAAGTTGGGCAGGCCCGCGAAGCGGATGGTCCCGGTCTCCGACAGGCTGTCGCCCACCCGCAGGACCCCGTGGTTGGGGATGCCGATGACGTCGCCGGCGAAGGCCTCCTCGGCCAGTTCACGGTCCGAGGCGAAGAACATGATCGGCGCGTTGACCGACAGCTGGCGGCCAGTGTTCTGCACCTTCAGCTTCATGCCGCGGGCGAACTTGCCCGAGCACAGGCGCAGGAAGGCGATGCGGTCGCGGTGGTTGGGGTCCATGTTGGCCTGGACCTTGAAGACAAAGCCGGTGACTTCAGGGTCGCCCGGGACGATGTGGGTGGCGGCGCCGCCCTTGGCCGCGGCCACCGCCTTGGGCGGCGGGGCGTAGGCGCCGAGGCCGGCCAGCAGCTGGTCGATGCCGAAGTGGCGCAGGGCCGAGCCGAAGAACACCGGGGTCATGTGGCCCTCGAGGAAGGCCTGCGGGTCGAAGGGCTTGGAGGCCTCTCCCACCAGCATGGCGGTCTCTTCCAGCTCGGCGCGCTCATCGGGGTTGAGATAGCTGGACACCGCATTGCCGGCGAAGCCGATGGCGGCGGGGTGGCCCTCGTCCTTGTTGTCGGCGGTCTTCTTGGCGAAGGGCAGGAACTGCTGGTTGCGCAGGTCCAGCATGCCCTTGAACCGCCCGCCCGAACCGGCCGGCCAGTACAGCGGCGCCGGATCGAGGGCGAGCTTGGACGCGATCTCGTCGAGCAGCTCGATGGGATCCTGGGCCTCGCGGTCCATCTTGTTGATGAAGGTGACGATGGGGATATCGCGCAGGCGGCAGACCTCGAACAGCTTCAGGGTCTGGGGCTCGATCCCCTTGGCGGCGTCCAGCACCATGACCGCGGCGTCGGCGGCCGTCAGTGTCCGGTAGGTGTCTTCCGAGAAGTCCTCGTGGCCCGGGGTGTCCAGCAGGTTGAACATCAGGCCGTCGTGGTCGAAGGTCATGACGCTGGCCGAGACGGAGATGCCGCGCTCGCGCTCGATCTTCATCCAGTCGGACCGAGTCCGTCGGTTCTCGCCACGGGCCCGCACCGCGCCGGCCGCGCGGATCGCGCCGCCCGCCAGCAGCAAGTTCTCGGTCAGGGTCGTCTTGCCGGCGTCCGGGTGGGAGATGATGGCGAAGGTGCGCCGGCGCGCGGCCTCGGCGGCGGGAGAATTGCTCATGGGCGGGGACTAGCGCAGCAAGCGCCGCGAAGCTAGCCGATCGCGGCGATCACCTCGGCCGGCGCGGCCTCCGGCTGCAACTGTTCCATGGTGCACTGGGCCGGCGCCTTGTCGGGCCGCCAGCGCAGCAGGCGGGTCCCGTGGCGGAATCGGGTGCCGGTGACCTGGTCGTAGCGGACCTCCACCACCAGCTCGGGTCGCAGCGGCGACCACTGCGCGCTGCGGTCGGTGGTCCAGCGGCTGGGGCCGCCCGGCGCCTTGCCGGTGAAGCCTGGGGGTCCGGCCAGGGCCTCGAGCCTCCGGGTCAGGTTGGGCCGCTCAGCGTCGCTGATCATCGAGGTAAAGCCGACGTGGTTCAGCAGGCCGGCGTCGTCATAGAGGCCCAACAGCAATGACGCGACGAATTCGGAGTCCTTCTCATAGCGGAAGCCGCCGACCACGCAGTCGGCGCTGCGCAGCTGTTTGACCTTCAGCATGGCGCGCTCGCCGGGTTGGTAGGCCTCGTCCAGACGCTTGGCGACGACGCCGTCGAGGGCGCCGCCGGATTGGGCCAGCCAGTCCTCCGCGGCCTTGCGGTCCTCCGTCCCCGGAGAGAGACTGATGGCGTCGGCGCCCTTGAAGCGGAGGGCGATGGTCTTGAGCGCCATGCGCCGCGCGCTGAGCGGTTGGCCGACCAGGGATTTACCGTCCTCGCCCGCCAGGCAGTCGAAGACGATGAACTGGGCGGGCGTCTCGCGGCTGAGCTTCTCCACCCGGCTGGCGGCGGGGTGCAGGCGGGCCTGCAGGGCGTCGAAGGAGAGCTTGCCGTCCACCGAGATGGTGAGTTCGCCATCCAGCACGAAACACGTGATCGGCAGCTCGGCCAGGGCCGCCGCCATTTCGGGGAAGTACCGGGTCAGGGGCTTACCGGACTTGGACTGCAGCTGGACGTCGCTTCCGTCCTTGAAGGCCAGGCAGCGGAAGCCGTCCCATTTGGGCTCGAATCGCCAGCCCGGCTCGTCAGGCAGGGCGGCCACCAGCTTGGCCTCCATGGGCCGCAGGTCGAGGGGGACTTTGAGGGTCACGCAAGGCTCCGATCGGAAGACTCCGCAAACCGCTCGGCCGCCGAGTCGTTCCGGCTACGCCGCCAGCCGCTTCCAGACCTGCCTGTCGGTCCAGATCTTGTCCATCTCGCCCGCGTCCTGGCGCTTGGCCAGACGGGCCATGATCTCGAAGTCGACATTGACGTAGCGCATCGTCACCTCTTCGGGGTTGCAGCCGAAATGGGGCGCGACGAACAGCGCCGCGTTGATGGCCGGGGCCTTGGCCATGATCAGCAGACCCAGGCGCTTGGCCCGCTCGGGCCGGCGGTGATGCAACAGAGGGCTCTCGGCGTAGAGTTCCTGCCCGAGCCGGCTGACCGCGTTGAAGGGCAGGTCACGAAACCGCCGGTTCGTGATCTTCGGCGTCATCTTCAGGCCGTTGAGGTTCAGAACCACGTCGTTCATCAGGAAAAGCATGGGCGACTACGCGATGGGCTGGGCTTGGGGGAGCACAGCGCCAATGTCGCATGGCTGACTTTAGGGCCTGTGCACAAAGGCGGTGAATCGCGGGTTCACCCTGCCTCAGGCGTCCTCTACCGGCTCGGTCAGGAAATGGCGGCCCTTCTTGTCCTCAATGTCCACAACCCAGAGATCGGGGTCGATCCGCAGGGACTTCTGGATATAGCGGTCGAGGTCAGTCTCGTTGTCGAACAAGGCGGGCCGCATCCAGATGCGCTCGCCATCACCGCGGGTGGCCTCGGAATAGAGCCGGGTGGTCTTGTCATCCAGGTTCAGCACCTTGACCAGCACGCTGCCGGCCCGAGCGTCACCCTTGCGCGCCACGATGCCGAAACCACCCGCCAGTTCGGCGCGGCGGATCAGGGCGGCCACCCAGATGTCCGTGGACAGCATCATGTCGCAGCAAGGTCTCTCGTAACGGACCGGAAAGGGCGAGCGTCTAGGGTGGGCTCAACGTCCCGACCATAAGGGACAATGAGAGAGCATGACGAGCCCAACGCACAACAAAGTGCGGCGCCCGGCGTGTTGGTGGATGGGGACTGCCCTGGCCGTGGCGCTCAGCGCCGCGCCCGGACTGGCGAGCGCGAGCAGCGTCGACCTCTTCTACGAGCGCACGGTGATGACCGCGGCCGACGCGCGATGCGGCCTGTTCTCAGGGCCCGTGGGCTCGGCCCTGGCGGCCGCCCAGGCCCAGGCCCGCGGCGCGGCCCTGCGCGCCGGGACCGACCGTGCGACCCTCAACGCCGTGGAACGCCGCGCGGCGCAGAAGGCCAGCGCCGTGCCCTGCGACTCCGCCGACATCGACTCGGCCGCCAGCCGGGTGCGCACCGCCTTCGAGGGGTACGCCAAACTCATCAAGATGGACTATCCGGGCGATGTCTCGGCCTGGCGCGCCGACCGCAGCTCTTCGTCCACCGGCGCACGGTGGCGCCTCATCCAGGACGGCGCCTTCGATGGGGGCCGCATGGCTTTCGGCCTGGCCGGCCGGGCCGGCGCCAACCGGCTGATGGCGGTCGCCACCTTCACCGACGGCGCCGAGCCCTACGCCGCGCGTCTGGTCCTGCGCGATGCGGCGCTGACACTGGGCCCCTATCTCGACACCCGGGGCGAGCCCCTCGACCGCCTTCCCCTGACTCGCCGCCTGCCGCCACCCGCCGCCCAGACCGCCTATCCGGCGGAGGCGCGCAGCCGGGCTGGCCTCGATCTGCTGCCGAAAGACGTGAAGAACGGCTGGGCCTTCCGCTTTCCGGCGGAGGCCGCACGCACGTTGTCGGGCCTCGATCCGCGCGAGGCGGTTATGGTGGAGTTCCTGTTCGCGGGGGACGCCGCGCGCCGAGCCTATGTCGAGGTCGGTGACTTCGCGGCCGGGCGGGCGTTTTTGCAGACAGCCAGCCGCTAGGTCCCACCTTTCCCGCCCCGCCTACGGGGAAGGGGGACCGCCTAGGTCGCGGTCTCTTCAGGCTGGGGCGCAGGCTCGATCTCGGCAAGCTCCATCACCGGCAGGCGCACCGTCACCGTGGCGCCCTCCCCCAGCTGGCTTTCGATGGCCATGTCGCCGCCGTGCAGTTCGGCGAAGGCGCGGACCAGGGAGAGGCCCAGCCCCGTCCCCGCCGCGCGTTGGTCGGCGCCGCCCGCCTGTTCGAAGGGCCTGCCCAGGCGCTGCAGGTCGGCCGCGCTGATGCCCACGCCGCTGTCGGCGACGATGAGCTCCAGCATGGGGCCCTCCGCGTGGGCGGTCACCGTCACCGTCCCGCCCCTGGGGGTGAACTTGAGCGCGTTGGAAATCAGGTTCAGGGCGATTTGCTTCATGGCCCGGCGGTCGGCGTTGACCTCCAGCGGCTCCTTGGGCATCAGGCCCCGCAGGCTGACGCCCGCGCGGTCGGCCTGGCCTCGCATCAGGCGCATGACGGCGGAGATGGCGTCGCGGGCGTCGAATTCCTCGCGATAGAGCTCGAACCGCTCGGCCTCGATCTTGGACATGTCCAGGACGTCGTTGATGAGCTCCAGCAGGTGCTCGCCGGACTCGTGGATCAGGGCCGAGTACTCGCCGTACTTCTCGGGCATCGGCCCGAACAGCGACTGCCGCATGATATCCGAGAAGCCCATGATGGCGTTCAGGGGCGTGCGCAGCTCGTGGCTCATATTGGCCAGAAAGCGCGACTTGCCGGCATTGGCCGTCTCGGCGTCGATGCGGGCCTGATCGAGGGCCTGTTCGCGCGCGCGCTGAGCGCCGGCGTCGCGGATCGAACCGGTCAGCCGCTGCGGGTTCACCCGCCGCAGGGAAAGTTCGTGCCAGAGGGCCGGCGCGCCGGCCGGCGCGAACCCGACCTCCGAACGCCCCTCCAGGATCGCCTCGCGCAAGGCCGCCTCCAGGCGGGGACGGTCGGCGGGGGTGGCGAGCTGCGCCAGGGGGCGGCCCGCCAGAACCTGGCCCTTCAGGCCGCGCGGCGCGTTCCCCCACGCGGTGACCAGCTTGCCGCCGGGCTGGACGATCACCAGCAGATGCGGCTGATCGCCCAGCGCCTCCCGCAGGCGGACCTCCATGAGGGCGCGGCGGCGTGTGTCCAGGATCACCCGCCGCTGCAGGACGATAAGCGCCAGGCCAAGCCCCACCGAGGTGGTGATGATCGCCACCGCTCCCAGGCCCGAGGCGAGGTCATGGGCCGGCGCGGGCGGCAGGCTGAGGGTCAGGCCGGCCAGCAGGGAGACACAGATCGCCGCCAGGCTGATCGCCGCCCCCATGGCCAGGCGATCAATCCGCCCCATGGCGGCGGCGGCGGCCAGAGGCGCCAGGTGCCATACGGCCAGGGGACCGGCGACGCCGCCGGTGAGCAGGGCGGCCAGGACGCCCCCCGCGCCCCAGTTGAACAGGATCAGGCTGTGGGCAGCCACGTGCCGTGACCGGGCGAGCACGAGGCCGGCCAGGGCGGGCGCAGCGCCCAGCGCCAGGGCGCTCATGGCCGAGGCGGTCTGGAGGATCGGGGCGAACAGCATGACGCCTACCCCGAGACCCAGCACGGCGAGCCAGGTCGCGTGCCACCATATGAGCTCCTGCGGCGGTTGTCCGCCGGGGGTCCCCATGGGTCGGGTGGACACGTTCTCGACCACGTCTAGTCTCGGGACCTCCGCCCATCGGCGCACACACGGCGCCAGTGCGGAACATTACGCTGGCAGGTGAGTCCCTGCGAGGCTCCTCGCGTCCTGGGGGATGAAGTCCAAGCCCATGATCTTTCAGGAAGAAACGAAATCGTAAGCGCCTGCGCCCCACATTGGGGACCACCAGTCAAAGGCGCGAACGTCTTCATGGCCCACCCGGCGGCCCTTCCCGACAATGACGACCACTCGCCGCTCGCGGCTGCGCCGCGGTCGAACGCCCGCGCGCGCCGTCAGGCCGCCCTGGACGATCAGCAGCGCTCCTTCCTGCGGATGGTCAGCCACGAGCTGCGGACCCCCCTGAACTCCATCCTCGGCTTCTCGGAAATCATCTCCCAGGAGCTCTATGGCCCGCTCGGCGCGCCGCAGTACAAGGAATATGCCGGCATCATCCGCGCCAGCGGCCAGCGCCTGCTGAACCTGGTGAACCAGATTCTGGAAATCGCGCGCCTTGAAGGCCGGGCCATGGACCTGGACCTGCGGGTCGAGGCCCTGGACCACGCCATGGATGACGCCCTGGACGGCCTGCGCGAGGAGATCGCCAACCGCAAAACGGTGGTCATCGTGCGCGAGGAGGGATCCCTGCCGTCGGTGAAGGCCGATCCGCGCGGCCTGCGCACCCTGCTCACCAACCTGATCCACAACGCCGTGGTGTTCTC
Source organism: Phenylobacterium ferrooxidans (assembly GCF_042714595.1). Lineage (NCBI taxonomy): Bacteria > Pseudomonadati > Pseudomonadota > Alphaproteobacteria > Caulobacterales > Caulobacteraceae > Phenylobacterium > Phenylobacterium ferrooxidans. The sequence goes on from NZ_JAOTJD010000036.1 coordinate 19,241, forward strand.
GCCGGAGGGCTCGGCCATCGAGATCACCGCCACGCGAGACGGCGACGAGATCGACATCCGCGTCCTCGACCAGGGCCCCGGCATCGACCCGGCCGATATCGCCCGCCTGCTGCGCCCCTTCGAGCAGGGCGACAGCGCCTTGACCCGCCGCAGCGAGGGGGCGGGCCTGGGCCTGCCCATCGTCAACCTGCTGTGCCAGGCCATGGGTGGTCGGCTGAAGCTGATCCCCGGCCCCGAGGGTGGCCTGCTGGCCAATGTTCGCCTGCCCGCCGGCTGAGGCCGCGGTTGCGCGCGGGCGTGCGGCCCCTTAAGTCGCCGACAGCATGCGTACCATCGAAGACGATCTCGCCGACCTGGTCTCGGAGTTCGACCTCCTGGAGGATTGGGAGGAACGCTACCGCTACGTGATCGACCTGGGGAAAGACCTTGCGCCGCTGACCGACAGCGAACGCAGCGAGGCCAACAAGGTGCGGGGCTGCGCCAGCCAGGTCTGGCTGGTGACCGAGCCTCACGCCGACGGCACGGTGACCTTCCGGGGTGATTCCGACGCCCATATCGTGCGGGGCCTGATCGCCGTGGTGCTGCGGCTCTATTCGGAAAAGGCGGCCGCCGCGATTCGCGATTTCGACGCCAAGTCAGCCTTCGACCAGCTCGGCCTGAGCGGCCACCTGTCGGCGCAGAGATCGAATGGCTTGGCCTCGATGGTGGGTCGTATCCGGCGCGACGCCGAGGCGCTGGCGGCTTAAGCCGCGCGGATGCCGCTGCTGGAGCTGGTCTGGCCCTGGATGCCGACCACCGCGTCGTAGCCCAGGATCATGTCGACATCGACGCCGTTGGTCGCCAGCGGCAGGCGTAACCAGAGGATCGACATGTGCGAGGCGCCCCGCCAGGAAAGGCTGTGGACCCCCACCGCTGGCCGCCGCTCTTCAACGATCTTGCCCAATTCGACCCGCCAGTAGTCGGCGGCGGCGCTGTTGTAGACGTCGTCGAGGCCGCGCCCGGTGATCTCCCGGCCATAGACGCTGTAGAGGCCGGTGCCGGCCAGGCGCAGGCGGAAGTCCAAGGGATCGCGACGCACGTCGATCAGGCTGACCGTCGGCAGGAGGCGCTTGAAGTCCTCGGGCTTGATGTCCCCCCGGCCCGGCAACCTGGGCCCACTCCGGAGTCCCGCCCAGTAGGCATAGAGCTCCTCATGGGCGCGGGCGGCCGCTGCTGATGATCCGATCTGTGCCGCCATATTCAGATTCCTTAACAACCCCTTGGAATCACGACGAATCACTTATCGCCTGAGCCGCGAATCTGCGGCAAGGCGAAATCGTGGCGCAGGCCAAGAAATCCGAATTTGCCGCAGGCGGCAGATCCAGGCTTGGCATGCTCCGGACAGCAAAACGCCCGCCGTGTGGGCGGGCGTTCCGTCTCTCATCGCGAAGGAAGCGAGAGGTCTTACTTGCGCTTGCGGGGGGCCTGACGGCCGCCTTGGCCCAGGCCCATCTGCTTGGCGAGGTCCGAGCGCGCCTTGGCGTAGTTCGGCGCGACCATCGGGTAATCCTTCGGCAGGCCCCACTTGGCCCGGTATTCCTCGGGGCTCATATTGTATTTCGTACGCAGGTGGCGCTTCAGAGACTTGAACTTGCGGCCATCCTCCAGGCACACCAGATGGTCCGGCGTGATTGAGCGGCGGACGGGAACCGCCGGTTCCTTCGGCGCAGCTTCCTGAACGTCAGAACCCTGTGAAATACCAGAAAGCGCGCGGTGGATGCTCTGGATAAGCGCGGGCAAATCCGAGGCCGCGACCGAATTGTTGCCGACGTATGCGGAGACAATATCCGCCGTCATCTCAATGACTTCCGACTTCTCGTCCATAATTCTCGATTCCGTATTGGGAAACTACCCAAGTGGGGGGGATGACTGATTCACGACATCAGTTACGGGGTCATTATAGGGGACTCAAGCCAAGCACAAGTGGCGCGAACCGGGATGAACTTGGGCGAACGCGTTCGCTGCAAAGACGAACATCGGCTTCTCGCCGAAAGGTGGCGCCGCACCGCAGTAGCGAAGGCGCGATAATCTCGAACACGACAGTCCGCAGAGCCAGCGTTGATCAGCAGCTGGTCCTGAGCAACATTAGACCAGACTTTTGCTCCTGCCGAGCCTAGCGGCCGAATTCCTTGGACAGCGCCAGCATGGCCGCGCGCTGTGGAATTGAGTATTCGTCGGCCCCGTCCTCGTCGCCGTCGCGAATCGCCTTGAGCAATGCCGGAGTCAGGGCCGAGGAGAGGGACCAATTCCAGTAACGCAGAACGGTTTGCGCACGATCAACCGCAATCATGTCGTAGGTGGTCAGCACCCGATCCAGGTTCGGATCGGGGCTCCCGTCAGCCGCGGTTTCGGGGCGCCGAAGGCCCCGCCACAAGGCCCGCACAGCCTGCTTGGGCAGGCCCGTGGCCTTGCACAGGATCGCCAGCGGTTCTCCGCCCGGATCGGTGAAGATCTTCGCGCCGGTCATGGGTTTCAGGCCTGACAGGTAGGAGATTTCCTCCGCCGTCTCGCGGGTCATTCCACCTTGCGCCGCAGCAACCGCCGCCTCGAGACTGTCGAACGGCGATTTTTCAATCGCCGCCCGGTTGCGTTGCCGGCGCTCGATAAACTGCAGAGCTTTTCTCGCCAGCGGATCTTGCCAGTTCTCGGCGGCCGCCATTGGGAAGATGTCGCCGGTGGCTTCCTGCAGCACTTCGCGGGAGACCGCGAACCGCTGGAGGATGGTGCGCCTGGCGTCAGCGTCGGCCCACCAGAACAGCACATAGGCGTGCGCCGGCCGCAACTCGGGGCGACGCAGCAGGGTCGGGGCGGTCCGCGCGTCGCCGCGCGTGGAGGCCACGATGGCCTCCACGCAGGGGTTGGAAAGCTTGGCGAGGTCGTTCTTCAGCAGGCACTCGATGACCAGGGCCTCACCGAACTCGATCAGCACCTCGCAGACCACCTCGCTGACCCCGCGCCGCATGGCGATCAGGCGGCGGTGCTCCAGTCCCGCCGAGCGGGCGCAGTCCAGCAGGTCGGAGTCCGACAACGAGGCGCAGTGGGTGAGCAGAGCCTCGGCGATCTCCACGTGATCGCGCAGCAGCAGGCGCACCAGACTGGCGGGAATTTCCGACAGGTTCGCCAGGCGGCGGGCCACCTTCAGCCGGTCCTCCGGCTCGGCCTCCCGCAGCATGTCCACCAGCAGGTCGGCGGTCATGGCGCGCTCGAAGGCGTTCACCCGCGACGATGGCAGGCAGACGACGTCGGCCATCCGCTTGAGTAGGGCGGCGCGCGCCCGGAAGATGGGCGGCTGTCCGGTTTCAGGAGGGGTCGCGGCTGGGTTCATGGTGATCTGTGCTGATCACACCATAGCGGCCTTAACCGGACGTTTTCACGTCACTTGAACGTGGGCGCGCTCCACTGCTCCCAGATGTCGGGAAGATCGGTGGAGACCTTGTCGGTGAAGGCCGGCGGCCGCTTCTCCAGGAAGGACATCACACCTTCGCGAGCGTCGGCCATGGCGCCGCGGGTCTGGATGCCGCGGCTGTCGGCGCGGTGGGCCTCCATGGGGTGGTTGGCGCCCGCCATTCGCCACAGGAGCTGGCGGGTGATGGCGATGGACACCGGCGCGGTGTTGTCGGCGATCTCGCGGGCCAGGGCGCGCGCGGCCGGCAACAGGTCCTCCGGCGCATGCAGCGAGCGGACCAGGCCCTTGTCCAGGGCCTCCTGGGCCGAGAAGATGCGTCCGGTATAGCACCACTCCAGGGCCGTCTGGATGCCCACCACCTTGGGCAGGAACCATGAGGAGGCCGCCTCCGGGTTGAGGCCGCGCCGGGCGAAGACCAGGCCGAACCGCGCCTCGGTGGACGCCAGGCGGATATCCATCGGCAGCTGCATGGTGACCCCGACCCCCACCGCCGGGCCGTTCACCGCGGCGATCACCGGCTTCAGGCTCTCATAGATGCGCAGGGTCAGCAGGCCGCCACCGTCGCGCTGCACGCCGTCGCGGGTGCGGGCTTCCTTGTCCTCGCCGCCGCGCGCGTCGTAGTCGAAGGTCTGGGCGCCCCCGGAGAGATCGGCTCCGGCGCAGAAACCGCGGCCGGCGCCGGTGACGATCACCGCCTTCACCGCATCGTCGGCGTCGGTGACGTCGAAAGCCGCGATCATGTCCTTCATCATCTGGGTGTTGAAGGCGTTCAGCTTGTCGGGCCGGTTCAGCGTGATGGTCGCGACCCCGTCATCGACGGCATAGGCGAGCGTCTCGAAAGTCTGCGTGGCCATCGTCTCTTCCTCCCTGATTTTCTTCAGTTCGCACCGCTTGACGGACGGTCCGTCAAGCACCGCATCGTCGGATCAAGAACGATAGTTTGGGAGGAGGTCCGGAGCGCCGCAAAGGCGTCCGGCCCCCAGTTTTCAGGACCCGCCATGCATCCGGCCACCCACGCCAAGACCCATCCCGACCGCGCCGCCTACATCATGGCGGGAACCGGGGAGACGGTGACCTACAGGCAGCTGGACGACCGCTCCAACCAGGGCGCGCAGCTTTTCCGGTCCCTTGGCCTGGTGACCGGCGACGTCATCGCCATCCTGATGGACAACAGCCCGCGCTTCTTCGAGATCGCCTGGGCCGCCCAGCGTTCAGGGCTCTACTACGCCTGCATCTCGTCCAAGCTGACCGCGGGCGAGATCGACTACATCATGAAGGACTGCGCCGCGAAGCTGCTGGTGACCTCGGCGGGGATTGGGCCGGTGATCGACGAACTGCCGGCCCTGCTGCCGGGCGTGCGGCTCTACATGGTGGGGGATGCGCGGGCGCCCTACGAGAGCTTCGAGGCCGCGCGGGACAAGATGCCGACCACGCCGGTGGATGACGAGACCGCCGGCCGCGACATGCTCTACTCATCAGGCACCACCGGACGCCCCAAGGGCATCAAGCCGCCCCTTACCGGCGGACCGATCGACGAGGCGGGCGGCGTGGCGAATCTCGCGGCCGGCCTGTTCGGGTTCAAGCCTGACAGCGTCTACATCTCGCCCGCCCCGCTCTATCACGCGGCCCCGCTGCGCTGGTGCATGGCCGTTCATCAGCTGGGCGGCACGGTGATCGTGATGGAGAAGTTCGATCCTGAGGCGATGCTGGCCCTGATCGAGAAGTACAAGGTCGACGTCGGCCAGTTCGTCCCCACCCACTTCGTGCGCATGCTGAAGCTGCCGGAAGAGGTGCGCACCCGGTACGACGTGTCCTCCATGCGCTCGGCGGTGCACGCCGCCGCCCCCTGCCCCATCCCCGTGAAGGAACAGATGCTGGCCTGGTGGGGCCCGGTGATCCACGAGTACTACGCCGGGTCAGAGGGCAACGGCTTCTGCTATGTCGGCCCGCACGACTGGCTGACCCACAAGGGCACCGTCGGCCGCGCGATCCTGGGCGAAGCCAAGATCGTCGGCGAGGAGGGCGAGGAGTTGCCGCCCCGCAGCGAGGGCACGGTCTATTTCGCCGGCGGCGCGCCGCTGACCTATCACAACGCGCCCGACAAGATCGCCGAGAACACCAACAAGCTCGGCTGGACGACGCTGGGCGATGTGGGCTGGCTGGACGAGGAGGGCTTCCTCTACCTCACCGACCGCAAGAGCTTCATGATCATCTCCGGCGGGGTGAACATCTATCCGCAGGAGCTCGAGAACCTGCTGATCACCCACCCCAAGGTGGCCGACGCCGCCGTGGTGGGCGCGCCGCACGAGGAGATGGGCGAACAGGTGGCCGCGGTGATCCAACCGATGAACTGGGACGAGGCCGGCGACGCCCTGAAGGACGAACTGATGGCCTTCTGCCGCGCCAACCTGTCCCATGTGAAGTCGCCGCGCATCCTCGACTTCATGCAGGAACTGCCGCGCCACCCCACCGGCAAGCTCTACAAGCGCCTGATCCGCGACGCCTACTGGGGCAAGGAAGGCTCCAAGATCATCTAGACCGCCCCGGCATAAGGTGTAGTCTGGCTGCAGCATGAGCCTCCGGACCCGCCTCGCCCAGAACGTAGCCAATCCCTCTCCGGGGATTGGGCGCGCGCGAGTCTAGACAGACCTCTTCGCTCACCGATCCCCCGCAAGCCTGCGGATGGATCGGTCAGCCCCTCTCCATCCGCGTTCCAAGATGGAGACAGACATGACTCAACCCGACTGGTGGTACGACGACCTCAAGCAGGTCGGCCTCGATTTCGAGGACGACGTCCAGGTCGCGACCTATGACGCCCGCCAGGGCGGCGACCTGGCCGCCGACCGCGCCCTGCTCTCCGGGCTGGGGGTGACCCGTGAGACCGCGCTGGCCGACATCGGCTGTGGCACCGGCATCCTGGCCTGCGCGGCCGGCGGCATGGCCCGCTCGGTCCGGGCCATCGACGTCTCCGACACCATGCTCAATGCCGCCCGGACCCGGGCCCGCGAGATGGGCGTGACCAACATCACCTTCGAGCTCGGCGGCTTCCTGACCTTCCCGGCCTCGGGTGACCTGGACCTGATCATCACCAAGAACGCCCTGCACCACCTGCCCGACATGTGGAAGTCCGTGGCCCTGACCCGTATGCGCGACGCCCTGAAGCACGGCGGGCGGATCTACATCCGCGACGTGGCCTTCAACTGCACCCCCGACGCCATCCCGCGCACGGTGGAGAGCTGGATCGGCTGGATGACGCGAGAGACCGGCTACAGCCGCGAGGAGGTCGCCTGCCATGTGCGGGAGGAGCACTCGACCTTCGGCTGGATCCTGGCCCGGATGATCGACGACGCCGGCTTCCGGCTGCTCAGCCGCACCCATGACGGGGTCTATGCGACCTTCCTGGCCGAGGCGGTCGCCTGATGTGGCTTCCACTGGCGGCTGTCACCCTCTAGAGGTCGAACACCTGTTTCAAAGACAAGGACGAGAAATATGAACCCCGTGGAATTCAAGGATCTGCCCGGCCTGGTGGGCCAGGAGACCGGCGTGTCCGACTGGCTGGAGATCACCCAGGAGCGCGTGAACCAGTTCGCCGAGGCCACGGGTGACCACCAGTGGATCCACGTCGACGTGGAGCGGGCCAACCGCGAAATGGGCGGCCCCATCGCCCACGGCTACCTGACCCTGTCGCTGCTGCCCTTCCTGGGCGGTGGACTGATGCCGGTGAAGGGCGTCACCCGCGGGATCAACTACGGCTCCGACAAGGTGCGCTTCGTGAACATGGTCCGGGTCGGCAAGCGCGTGCGCCTGCGCCAGAAGCTGATCGGCGTCGACGCCAAGGCCGGCGGCGTCCAGATCCGCATGGAATGCACCATCGAGATCGAAGGCGAGGAAAAGCCCGCCTGCATCGCCGAGACCCTGTCCCTGCTGTACGGGGCGTAAGAGCTGCAACGGCCCTCCCTGCCTTCGGGCGGGGAGGTTCCGCCCGCTACCAGTCGGGCGAGACAGCCTCTTCGGCCGAGGCCGCCTTGGCGCCCGTGAAGACCTCGTTGGAAGCCGTGGTCACCGGGGCATAGGGATTCTCCACCAGACCGATGGTCTCGCGGATGTACTTGGCCTGGGTCACGATCCCGATCTCCAGGCGCTCATTGTTCAGTTCGACCTGCTGGGTCAGCAGGCCCGCGATGAACTGGGCGGGCTGGGCCTCGGTCGCGCCCGAACGGCGGCGCGAATTGTCGGCCATGAACACCGGGCCGCCGGAGTTGCCCGGGAAGACGCTGAAGTCGAGCAGGAAGGTCGGGAAGACCTTGGCCGGCGCGATGGGATAGGAGGCCACGCGGCCGGCCCGCAGAATCGGGAAGCCGGCCCGGTTGGCCGCCAGGCCGCGCGGGAAGCCGAGCGCCATCATCTCGTCGCCCGCGCCCACCTTCAGCGAGGCGAAGGTCTGATCGTCGGCCAGCCAGCTCAGCGGAATCGCAGCCTTGGCGAACTGCTCCGGCGCGGTGATCGAGATCGCGGCGACGTCGCGGGAGGGATGGTGGGTCCAGAGTTCACGGCCCGCGGCGTCGCGGATCTTCAGGGTCTGGGGCGAATAGGTCCAGGAGCCGTCGGGATTCTCGATCCGGTAGCCGATACGGGCCTCGGCCCCGGGCATCTTGGCCAGGACGTGGTTGGCGGTGACGAGAACGGTGCGGGGCTGGCCATCGGGGCTCAGCGACTGGATCAGGAAGCCGGTGCCGACCGTGCGGGTGCCGTCCCCGAGGGGCTGCTCCAACTGCACCGTCGCGTGGATCAGTTCCACGGATAGGTCATAGACCATCGACGTCCCCGAAAAATTCCTGCAACTCGCGGAACCAACTGGCGGCATACTTCCTTAAGAACGTCGTTAAGGCAAAGGCCGATCTGAGGTTTAGGCGCTGCGCCATGTTGCCGCGTGGCCCAAGGGTTACGCCTTGAGAGCGTCCCGCGCCTGGGCCATCTAACGGGGATGACCCGTCCCACTCCCCCCGTCGCCCGGCGCGAGCCGAAGTCCATCACCCAGCTCGGCCGTACGCGAGTCGACGACTACGCCTGGATGAAGGACGAAAACTGGAAAGAGGTCCTGCGCGACCCCAAGGTCCTGCGGGCCGACATCCGCGATCACCTGGACGCCGAGAACGCCTATACCAAGGCCCTGCTAGACGACCCAACCAAGGCGCTGCAGGAGGCGCTCTTCGCCGAGATGAAGGGGCGGATCAAGGAGGATGATTCGTCGGTCCCTGCCTCGGACGGCGCCTGGGACTACTATGTCCGCTACGAGATCGGGGCCGAGCATCCGGTCCATGGCCGCCGTCCGCGCGGCCGCAGCGACGGCGAAGTCGTGCTGCTGGACGAGGAGGCGCTCTCGAAGGGCAAGGCCTTCTTCCAGGTCGGCGCGGCCCACCACAGCCCCGACCACCGCCTCTACGCCTGGGCGGCCGACGAGCAGGGGTCGGAGTACTACACGATCCGCATCAAGGACCTAGCCACCGGCGAGACCTTGGCCTTCGAGATCGAGAGCGCCTATGGCGACTTCACCTTCTCCCCCGACAGCCAGTGGCTGTTCTGGATCTGGCGCGACGAGAACGCCCGGCCCTCCAAGGTCTATCGCCGTCCGGCCCGCGGCGGCGAGGACGTCCTGGTCTATGAGGAGGCCGACGACGGCATGTTCCTGGGGGTCGGGACCACCTCGGACGACAGCCATGTCGTGGTCCATGTGGGCAACCAGGAGACCACCGAAATCTGGCTGATCCCGGCCAGCGATCCGACCCGCCCACCCTTCGTGGCCGAGCCGCGCCGGGTGGGGGTGAAGTATGAACTTGACCACTGGACCGACCGCTGGGTGATCCGCACCAACGACGACGGGGCGGTGGACTTCAAGCTGGTCACCAGCACCGCCGAGATCCCCGCAAAGTCCACCTGGACCGACTTCGTCCCCCACCAGCCGGGCCACTACGTCACCGGCTTCGCGGCCTATGCCGGCCACCTGGTGCGGCTGGAGCGGGTGAACGCCAACGATCGCATCGTGGTCATGACGCGCGGCGGCGGCGAGCATGAGATTGTCTTCGACGAGGAGGCCTGCGCGCTCTCGCTGAGCGGCGGCTACGAGTACGACACCACCGTCACCCGCTTCATCTACCAGTCCCCGACCACGCCCCGGCAGTGGTTCGACTACGACATGGCCAGCCGCGAGCGGACCCTGCGCAAGACCCAGGAGATCCCCTCCGGCCACGATCCGGCCAAGTACGTCGCGCGCCGCCTGACGGCCACGGCGGCGGATGGCGTCCAGGTTCCGATCACCGTCCTGATGCTGCAAGACACGCCCCTCGACGGCTCGGCGCCCCTGCTGCTCTACGGCTACGGCGCCTATGGCCACGCCATGGAACCCAGCTTCTCGATCCGCAATCTGAGCCTGGTGGATCGCGGCTGGATCTGGGCCACGGCCCATGTGCGCGGCGGGTCCGACAAGGGCTGGGGCTGGTTCCTGGACGGGCGCAAGGAGAAGAAGCCCAACAGCTTCACCGACTTCATCGCCTGCGCCGAGCACCTGTCTGCTGAGGGATACGGCAAGGCCGGGAAGATGGTGGCCTATGGCGGCTCGGCGGGCGGCATGCTGATGGGGGCCATCGCCAACCTGCGGCCCGACCTGTGGGCCGGGGTGATCGCCGCCGTGCCCTTCGTCGACGTGCTGAACACCATGAGCGACACCACCCTGCCCCTGACGCCGCCGGAGTGGCCCGAGTGGGGCAACCCGCTGGAGGACGAGGCGGCCTACGACACCATCGCCGCCTACAGCCCCTACGACCAGGTGGCCCCCCGGCCCTATCCGCCGGTGCTGGCGACGGGCGGCCTGTCGGATCCCCGCGTCACCTACTGGGAGCCCCAGAAATGGGTCGCCAGGCTGCGTCAGGTCTCGACCTCCGACGCCCCCATCCTGCTCAAGATCAACATGGACGCGGGCCACGGCGGCGCCTCGGGACGGTTCGACTTCCTCAAGGAGATCGCGCTCGACTACGCCTTCGCCATCTGGGCCGTGGACAGGGGTTGGGAATGATCGTCAGGCCATCGACTGCGGCCGATGCGGAGGCCCTGGCGGCCATCTACGGGCACGACGTGCTGCACGGCTTCGGCACCTTCGAGGAGGTCCCGCCAAGCCCCGAGGAGATGGCTCAGCGCCGTCTGGCCATCGTCGAGCGGGGCCTGCCGCACGTGGTGGCGGAGGAAGGCGGCCGGGTGCTGGGCTTCGCCTATGCCGGGCTGTTCCGGCCGCGCGCGGCCTACCGGTTCACGGTGGAGGATAGCGTCTATGTCGCCCCCGACGCTCACGGCCGTGGGGTGGGCAAGGCCGTGCTGACGGAGGTGCTGGCGGCTTGCGAGGCCCTGGGCCTGCGGCAGGTGATGGCGGTGATCGGCGACAGCGGCAACGCCGGGTCCATCGGCCTGCACACCTCGCTCGGCTTCGAGCCTGCCGGGGTCTGTCGCAGCGTCGGCTTCAAGCACGGGCGCTGGGTGGACACCGTCTGGATGCAGAAGCCCCTCAACGGCGGCGATACCAGTCCGCCGGCCGCCGAGGGCCTGGCCCTGACCGGGCACTAAAGCCTGGTCAGCCTCAGGCGCAGGGCGTTGGAGATCACGCTCACCGAGGACAGCGACATGGCCGCCGCGGCGATCGCCGGGGTCAGCAGCAGACCGAACGCCGGATAGAGCACCCCGGCCGCGATCGGCACGCCCAGGGCGTTGTAGACAAAGGCCAGCACCAGGTTCTGGCGGATGTTGCTCATCACCGCGCGCGAAAGCCGCCGCGCTCGCAGCAGGGCCGAGAGGTCGCCGCGCAGCAGGGTGATGCCGGCGCTCTCGATGGCCACGTCCGATCCCGCGCCCATGGCCACGCCGACGTCGGCGGCGGCGAGCGCCGGGGCGTCATTGACCCCGTCGCCGGCCATGGCCACCACCCGGCCTTCGGCCCGCAGGCGGTGAACCACCTCGGCCTTCTGGCCGGGCAGGACCTCGGCCTCGACCTCGGAGATCCCCAGCCGGTCCGCCACCGCCTGAGCCGTCACCCGGTTGTCCCCGGTGAGCATGACCACCCGCACGCCCTGCTCGCGCAGCTGGGCCACCACCTCGGCGGCGTTGGGCTTGATGGGGTCGGAGATGCCGATCAGGCCGGCCAGGGCGCCGTCCACGGCCACGAAGATCCCCGTCGCGCCGGTTCCCCGCAGGGCCTGGGCGGCTGCGCTCAGCGGAGCGGTGTCGATCCCCGACTCGGCCAGGAAGCGGTCGCTGCCGATGGCCAGGCTGCGGCCTTCCACCGAGCCGGTGACACCCTTGCCGACGGGGGAGTTGAAGTCCTGCGCCTCGCCCAGGGAAAGGCCGCGGTCGACGGCCGCGCGGACCACGGCCTCGGCCAGGGGATGCTCGCTGCCCCGCTCCAGGCTGGCGGCCAGGCGCAGCAGGTCGGCCTCCGCAAAGCCTTGCGCGACATGGATCTCGGTCACGGCGGGGCGCCCCTCGGTGAGGGTGCCGGTCTTGTCCACCACCAGGGTGTCGACCTTCTCCAGCCGCTCCAGGGCCTCGGCGTTCTTGATCAGCACGCCCCCCTGGGCCCCGCGTCCGACGCCCACCATGATCGACATCGGGGTGGCCAGGCCGAGCGCGCAGGGGCAGGCGATGATCAGCACCGAGACCGCCGCCACCAGGGCGTGGGCGAGCCGGGGATCAGGTCCCAGCAGCCACCAGGCGGCGAAGGCGGCCAGGGCCGCGGCGATGACGGCCGGCACGAACCAGGCCGAGACCTGGTCGGCCAGGCGCTGGATCGGGGCGCGGCTGCGCTGGGCCTGGGCGACCATCTGCACGATCTGCGACAGCAGGGTGTCGGCGCCCACCTTGTCGGCCCGCAGGATGAAGGCGCCGGTCTTATTGATGGCCCCGGCCACCAGGCGGTCGCCAGGCGCCTTGTCCACCGGCAGGGACTCGCCGGTGACCAGGGCCTCGTCCACCGCGCCCGAGCCCTCCAGCACCTCGCCGTCCACCGGGACCTTCTCGCCGGGGCGCACCCGGAGGCGGTCGCCGACCGCGATCTGGTCGACCGCCACGTCCTCGTCGGTCCCGTCCGGGCGCAGGCGCCGCGCGGTCTTGGGGGCCAGGGTGAGCAGGGCCTTGATGGCGTCCGAGGTCTGCTCGCGGGCCCGCAGCTCCAGCAGCTGGCCCAGCAGGACGAGGACGACGATGACCGCGGCGGCCTCGAAATAGAGCGGCGGCTCCCCCATCGAGCCCTTGAAATCATTGGGAATGAGGCCCGGGAACAGGGTGGCGAAGGTCGAGTAGAGCCAGGCGGTCCCGGCCCCGAGCGCGATCAGGGTGAACATGTTGAGGTGGCCCGACCGCAGGCTGGCGGCGCCCCGCTGGAAGAAGGGCCAGCCGGCCCAGAGCACCACCGGGGTCGCCAGCAGCAGCTGGATCCAGCCGTTCCAGGCCATGGGCCAGGGGGTGGCCAGGCCCATCAGGTGTCCCCCCATCTCGAGGATGAAGATCGGGGCGGTCAGGGCCGCGCCGACCCAGAAGCGGCGGGTGAAGTCCACCAGCTCCGGGTTGGGGCCGTGGTCCAGGCTGACCAGGTCGGGCTCCAGGGCCATGCCGCAGATCGGGCAGGACCCCGGCCCCTCCTGGCGGATCTCCGGGTGCATGGGGCAGGTGTAGATCGTGCCCGGCGGGGGCGGCGGCTCGGGCTCCCGCTCGCCCAGGTACTTGCCCGGATCGGCGGCGAACTTGGTCTTGCAGCCGGCCGAGCAGAAGCCGAATTCCACCCCGTCGTGGACGTGGCGGTGGGTGTCGGTCTTCACCGTCATGCCGCAGACGGGATCGATCAGGGGGGCTTGCTCGGACATGTCGGTCGCCACGGATGGAGGACAAGGGTGCTCTGCAGTTATACCCCCCAGGGGCATATTGCAATTACCCCCTGGGGGTATATACGGGCGGCATGAAGCGCGAGAACAAAGCCAAGCTGCAGGGCCGGTTGAGCCGGATCGAGGGCCAGGTGCGCGGCATCGCGCGGATGGTCGACGAAGACCGTTATTGCATCGACATCCTCACCCAGCTGCAGGCGGCCCGCGCCGCCCTGGCCAAGGTCGAGACCGAGATGCTGCGCGACCACCTCGGCCATTGCATCGAGGGCGCCATCGTCAGCGGCGACGCCGCTGAGCAGCGCCAAAAGGCCAATGAACTCATCACCCTGCTGGAACGCAGCACCCGTTAAGACACCCCTCCCCCATGAAGGCCGCCCTCCCCGCCGCCGCCCTCCCGGCGCTGGCCTGGCAAACCCCCGCCCAGGACAGCCACGGCCGACACGCCGCGCACGGCGGCCAACATTCGCCGACAAGTGACCGTCAGGGTCCCGCCGATCCCCATGCGGGCCACGACATGGCCGGCATGGGGATCGTGCGCTCGAAGGTGGGGTGAGGGTCAGGCCTCCTCGGCCGCCAGCGGCGACAGGAAGGCGGCGAACACGAACCCGTCCAGCTGGCCATCGTCGTCCAGGTCCACCAGGGCCCATTCCTCGGTTGGCCCGTCGAAGCCCCGGATGGTCAATTCCGTTCCGCTCTTGAGCACGGTGCTGTGGTCGAAGCCCAGACCCGGCCCGCCCCGCAGCTTGACCCCGTTGCGGGCGATCACGACGGCGCGCCCGACCCCGGCCCGGGCCAGGGGGGCGGCGACCGGCGGCGGCTGGCCCCAGCCCTTGGCGGCCGCGGCCCGCAGCCAGGCCGGGGCGTTGACGGCCCGGCCGCCGGCCCCCCACACCAGCCGGGAGCCGAAGCCCACATGGATGGTCTTGGTCCCCATATAGTCCACGCCGGCGCCGAGGCCGGTGGCGCCCAGGCTGGCGGCGGCGGTGACGAAGGCCTCGAACCGCTTGCGTTGCGCGTCGAAGTCCAGCACCTCGCCGCCGTCCAGCAGCTGGATGTCGGCGGCCGCCCCGTCGTCATGGCGGGTGGAGCCGGTGCGCCGCGCGTTCGGCGCGCCCTTGCGGTCCTGCCCCCCCGAGGTCACCGACACTGCGTCGACGCCCACCGCCGCGGCGGCCTCCTTCAGCAGTTGCTCCAGCTTGGGCTGCAGCGGCTTGTCCCGGATCTTTCCGGCGTTGTTGTAGATGAGCTTGGCCATCTTCATCCCTCCCCAGAGGCGGGAAAGTTAACGTGTGGGAGAAAGGCGCGCAATCTTCAGTTGCACGCCCTCGCCTGGCCCCAGATCCCCGAGGGCGCCGGCGGTGGGCATTGCGTTTCTGCGGTTGAAGGTGGGGTGGGGTTGGGCGAAGACCGCCTGACCATGTTCCCGTGATTCAAGGCCAGCCCTCGCGGCGGCGGAGCCCCCGACGTGACAGTCGTCTACTTCCACGGCCAGCCCGGATCGCCGGCCGAGCTGGACCTGGTCTTCCCAGATCGGCGCGAGCATCAGGAACGGGTCCATGCGCCCGACCGGGCGACCGATCGCCCCGACCTGTCGCTGAGCGCCTATCTCGACCATCTGACGGCCGACGTCCTGCAGCGCCGCCCCGAGGGCCAGATCCGCCTGGTGGGCTTCTCGCTGGGGAGCTATGTGGCGGTGGAGGTCGGCCTGAGGCTGGAGGCGCTGGGTCGCGGCCGCGACCTCAGCCTGGACCTGGTCTCGGCCGCCGCGCCGCTGGATTGCGGAGACTTCCTGCCCGACATGGCCGGAGGCGCGGTGTTCGCCCTGGCGCGCAACCAGCCGCGGCTGTTTTCCGCCCTGACCTCGGTCCAGGGAGGCCTGTCGCGGGTCGCGCCGGGCCTGCTGTTTGCGCAGATCTTCGCCGGGGCGGCCGGGGCGGACGCGCAGCTGGCCCGCGACCCGGCGTTCCAGACCACGGTGCGCGGCATGATCGCCCACAGCCTGGCGCGCGGCGCCCGGGCCTACCAGCGCGAGATCCTCGGCTATGTCGCCCAGCCCGCGCAAAGGCTGGCCGGCCTCCGCGCGCCCATCACCCTGTGGCAGGGCGACGCCGACACCTGGACCCCGCCCGCCATGGCCCAGGCCATCGTCGCGGTCCGACCCGCCACCCTGCGGCGGTTCCCCGGCCTGTCCCACTACTCGACCCTGCAGGCCGCCCTGCCCCAGATCCTCGCCGGCGCCGCCTAGGGCGCGTTGGTCAGTTCGCGATCGGTCGCCGCGCCCGGCGACCGCCAGGACGCAGACCGCCTGGATTTCGCCGGCGCGGAGCGCGATGCTTGGCGCGCCTGAGGTTCGCGGGGGAACGCCATGGTCGTCAGCCGGTCGCTCTAATCTGGCCGGGGTGCTGGCGCTGTCGGGGGCGAGTGGCGGCGGAGGGCCCATTGAGTTCGCTCGCGCCGGGGCTAAGCTGCGGGGGAGCCCCCCCGGAGACCGCGACATGGCCGACCTGCAACGCCTGCCCGCCGATGCGCCCATCGAGGCGGTCATGGCGGTCCTGGACCGGGACGGAGCCTTGATCCTGGAGGGGGTGATCAGCCCGCAGACGGCCCTCGCCATGGCCGAAGAGCTACGCCCCTATGTGGAGGCGACCCAGCCGGGACAGGACGCCTTCACCGGGTTCAAGACCACGCGGACCGGGGCCCTGGCGGCCCGCTCTGCGGGGTGCCGCACAGCCATCCTCGATCCCCGCATCCGGGCTATCTGCGACCGGGTGCTGCTGCCCAACTGCACCCGCTACCAGCTGCACCTGGGCCAGCTGATCCGCATCATGCCCGGCCAGCCGGCGCAGCCGATCCACCGCGACCGCTGGGCCTGGGGCCAGTACCTGAAGGGGGTCGAGCCGCAGTTGAACACCATCTGGGCGCTGACCGACTTCACCGCCGAGAACGGGGCGACCCAGGTGGTTCCCGGCTCCATCGATTGGCCAGACAATCGCAAGGCGACGCCGGAGGAGATCTGCCAGGCGACCATGAAGGCCGGCTCGGTGCTGGTCTATACGGGCACGGTGTTCCACGGCGGCGGGGCCAATACCGGCGAGACCGACCGCTGGGGCCTGAACATCACCTATGCCCTCGGCTGGCTGCGCCAGGAGGAGAACCAGTACCTCTCCTGCCCGCCGGAGATCGCGCGCACCCTGGAGCCCGAACTGCAGCAGCTGATCGGCTACGCCATGGGCTCCTATGCCCTCGGCTACTACACCCCGCCCCTGCCCCCCGGCGAGGGCCCGGAGGTCGTGCCGCCGGAGTACGCCCTGACCGGCGACGCGGCGGGATCGCAGCTGGGCTCGGCCGAGCTGCTGGGGGCGATCAACGCCTAGGTGCGCGGCGGCTGACGGTGTGACGCGCCCGTTCAGGGGGACGGCGGCGGGGGGCCGATTAAGTGCACCGTCACCGTAATTGACTACCGCCCGGAGTAGGAAGTGGTCCCCTGGGTCAGGGGCCGAAACGGATGCTCTGCAGGATTTCCGCGATTTCGGCGCGAGAGCCGGTCGCTTCGTCCTGCCGGGAGCCCGCGCCGATCAGGAAGAAGACCTCGCCACGCGGTACAATCCAGATTTCGGAGGTGGTGGGGAATTCAGCACCGGCGGCACGGAGCGTGTAGTTGACGCGCAGATAGCCGGCGTCGAGACCGTCGACCTTTACCAGCGTGGGCGGCTGCACCACGGTCACGTCGGCGGCGATCTTCCGCAGGGTGGGCAGAATTTCGTCCAAGACGGCCGTCGGCGTCTGGCCGGCCCATGGCCCCAAGAGACGCAGATTGACCTTGAAGGTGGGATTGAGGTCCGGGAAAGGTTCAGGATGCTTGGCGAGAATGACCATGGGCACCGTCGCGTACTTGGCCACGGCATCGCGCAGTTCGGCATCGCCCGACTCGACCGCCTTGAGGTTGGCGCTGTTCTGGTCAGCGCTCAGATAGACCCACCCTTCCGGCTTGGTGAGTGCAAACTGGGCTGTCGGATTGTGGAACTGCTCACCCTTGGCATGAGCAGCTCCCGCCAGACAGGTGAGCGCCGCGATCAGAAGCAGGCACTTCATGACTCTTCCCCACAGTCGAGCTGGCGTCGAGTTTTACTCAAGCTTCCCTGAATGGCGCAACTTCAAGTTTAGGTCGCACGATAGGAAGTGGTATTGCGGTGGGTATTACGGTGACAGTGCACGAATTGACGCCTGAACGCCCGCCATGCCACCGTCCTGGTCATGGCGCGCATGGCTCGTACGGTCTTCGAAGGGGTTCCCCACCACGTCACCCAGCGCGGCAACGGCGGGGGGCAGACCTTCTTCGGTGAGGCTGACTACCAGCTCTATCACGACCTGCTGGCCGAGAACGCCGCCAAGGCCGGGGTGGAGGTTTGGGGATGGGTGCTCATGCCCAACCACGTGCACCTGATCCTGGTCCCCTCCGACCCGGACGGCCTACGCCGCTGCCTGGCGCCCGTGCACCGGCGCTATGCCGGGACCATCCATGCGCGGGAAAAGCGCAGCGGCCATTTCTGGCGGGGGCGGTTCGGCTGTGTGGCCATGGACGAGGCCCATCTGGGCGCGGCCTTGCGGTACGTGGCGCTGAACCCGGTTCGCGCGCGGCTGGTGAAGCGGGCGGAGGATTGGCGTTGGTCGAGCCTGCATGCCTACCTTGGACACGACGATGGCCTGACGCGGACGCAGCCGGTGTTGTCGCGCTATCCCGACTTCGCGGCGATGATCGCGCAGGGTGAGGACGAGGCCGCCTCACTCAGCCTGCGGCGCGCCGAGACCATCGGGCGCCCGGTCGGGGACGCGGCGTTCCTGGAGACGCTTGAAGCGCTGTCAGGGCGGTCGCTCGCGCCCGGCAAACGCGGGCGCAAGCCGAAGACGATTTGAGTGCACTGTCACCGAATTGCGGCTGGAGACCAAAGATGGCGCACCTTTCGACCAAGACCTATGGCGCTGAGCGCGGCTTGAGTTGCGCCTTGAGGCAATGGGCCGCGGATAGCCATTGCAACCTGATCCATGGCTATTCGCTTGGGTTCAAATTCACTTTCGCTGCAGAGCAGCTCGACCATCGGGGTTGGGTTATCGATTTCGGAAAGGGTGGTTTTGGGCCTATCCGAGACTGGCTGCATCAGACTTTCGATCACACAGTCCTCGTCGCCGAGGACGACCCGGCGCGGTCCGAATTCCTGAGGCTGAGAGACCTGGGCTTGGCGGAGGTCCGCATCGTTCCGGGAACGAGTTGCGAGCGCGTCGCCGAGTATGTGTTTTCAGTCACCCACCCGATGATCGTAGCGGCGACCAAAGGGCGCTGCTGGATCTTGGCCGTGGAGTGTTTCGAACATGGGGCGAACAGCGCCATCTACGAAAACCCTCAGGGGGTGATCGGCAAGGTTTCCGCCGATGTTCTTCATGCCTTGATGCACGCCACCTAGACCCAACCGACCTCACCTTCCGAGATGGGTCGCTCTCACCTGCGACAGCGAGACTCTTTCCCGATCAGGTTGAATCAACCTGATCGGATAATACGGGTCTAGCCGGCCCGCGCCGCCGCGAGCGGCTTTCCAGGGACCGCGCCAAGCCGCTAGGATCACCGCTCAGCAGCGACAGACTGCACGGTGAGGAGTGAGACATGATCCAGGGACCCATCACGGGCGGACAGCACGGCTGGGCGTTCAACCGGCCGCTCATCGACCTGGCGGCCAAGGGCTTCGTCGAGGCGGAGTACTTCCTGGAGGGTCAGGCGACCACCTACGGGCCCGTCGCGGGCGCCGAACTGGGGCGCGACGGCAAGTGGACCGTGGAGCCCAAGGGCAAGGTTCCCTTCAAGACCCGTTTCCTGGTCTATCGGCCCGCCGACCCGGCCAAGTTCAACGGCACGGTGGTGGTGTGCTGGAACAATGTCACCGCCGGCTATGAGCTGTTCTTCGGGGAGGGCCCCGAGGTGCTGGAGGAAGGCTACGCCTATGTCTGCGCCACGGTGCAGGCCGTCGGCGTGCACGGGTTCGAGGCCAACCCCCAGGGGCTGGCGGCCTGGGACGCCGAGCGCTACGGCAGCCTGAGCATTCCCACCGACGACGCCTCCTATGACATCTTTTCCCAGGTCGCCCGGGCCGTGGGGCCGGGCCGCAACGGGGCCGTCGATCCCATGGGCGGGCTGGCGGTGAAGAAGGTGATCGGCCTGGGCGCCTCGCAGTCGGCGGGGCGGCTGTCGACCTATATCAACGCGGTCCATCCGCTGGCGCCCGAGCAGGGCGGCCACGCCTTTGACGGCTATATGCTGCAGATCTATTTCGGCGGCGGCACGGCCATCGAGGGCAGCGATCCGCCGGTGCGGGTGTCGCCAGGCGCGCCGGGCGCCGCGCGTCCCCTGGCCCGCGCCCAGAACCTGATCCGCGAGGATCTCGATGTCCCGGCGATGATCGTCAACACCGAGCTGGAGGCGATCGCCTGCCTGAAGGTGCGCCAGCCCGACACCGAGCGGTTCCGCACCTGGGAGGCCGCGGCCCTGACCCATGTGTCCTATCAGGCCCAGTTGACCCGCAACGAGAAGTACCAGCGCGACTTCGGCGTGGCGCCGGCGGCGCCGTCGGAGGACATGAACCGCATCTACCTGCAGCCCTTCTATGACGCGGCCCTGCATCACATGAACCGCTGGGTGAACGGGGGCGCAGCCCCGCCGTCTCAGCCGCTGATCGACTTCGACGCCGACGGCAAGGTGGTGCGTGATCGCCACGGCATCGCCACGGGGGGCGTGCGCCTGCCCCAGGCCGATGCGCCGGTGGCGATGAACAGTTCTGCGCCGGTGAGCGACGACTTCTCAGGCCGCCTGCGGGGATCGAACCGGCCCTTCGACGCCGCGACCCTGGACGCGCTCTATGGCGACGAGGCGGGTTACCTGGCCCGGTTCCGGCAGGCGGCGGGGGCCGCCGTCGCGGCCGGGGTGATGATGCCCCGCGACGTCGAGCCGGCGGTGGCGGAGGCGGCGCTGGAATACCGGCGCGCGCAAGCGCTCTCGGCGCGTGAGCCCGCCACGACGGCGGGCTGACGCGGGAGGTCACTCCTCGAGGGCGTAGCCAAGCTTCAGGCTGACCTGGAAGTGGGCCACCTGGCCCTCCTCCACGTGCCCGCGCACCTGGGTGACCTCGAACCAGCGGATGTGGCGGCGGTTTTCCGCCGCCTTGGTGACGGCGGTGCGGATGGCGTCGTCGATGGACGTCTTGGACGTGCCGACGATTTCGCTGACGCCGTAGGTGTTGTCTTCGGTCATGGAGCCTCCAGGTTTCTGCAGGTCCTGAGCGCGCGACGGGGGCGAGGGGTTCCAGGCCGGGCGCCCGGGACCGCGCCCCGGCCCGATCTTTACGCGGCCCTTACGCAGGCGCCCGCGATCCCGCATCGAACCGCAACGCCGCGCCGGGCTAGCACCGGCCTGTCCATGTGGACGGGTCAGCAGCAGGTTCGAGATGGCGGCGGTACAGGTTGAGGACGGGTCGGCGCAGGACGACCCCAAGGTGGCGCGGCGCAGGTTCTGGGCCCTGACGCTCGGGTCCATCGGGGTGGTGTTCGGCGATATCGGCACCAGCCCGCTCTACGCCATGAAGGAGGCCCTGGCCCACGCCAAGGGCGGCTCGGGCGACCTGGCGGTGTTCGGGGTGGTGTCCCTGGTGTTCTGGGCGCTGCTGCTGATCGTGACGGTGAAGTACACCCTGGTGGTGATGCGGGCCGACAACCGCGGCGAGGGCGGGACCCTGGCCCTGATGGCGCTGGCCCAGCACGCCCTGGGGCGGCGATCGCGGCTGGTGTTGATCCTGGGGATCTGCGGGGCGGCGCTGTTCTATGGCGACGGCCTGATCACCCCGGCCATCTCGGTGCTGTCGGCCACCGAGGGCCTGGCCCTGGCGCCGGGGATCGGCAAGCTGTTCGAGCCCTATGTGCTGCCGGCCGCCGCCGCGATCCTGGCCGGACTGTTCCTGGTGCAGTCGCGCGGCACGGCGGCGGTGGGGCGGTTCTTCGGGCCGATCACCCTGGTCTGGTTCCTGGTGCTGGCCTGGCTGGGCCTGATCCACATCGTCCAGGAGCCGGCGATCCTGGCGGCCTTCAACCCGGTCTATGCGGTCAAGCTGCTGGTGAGCAACGGCCTGCTGGGCTTGGCCATCCTGGGCAGCGTGTTCCTGGTGGTGACCGGCGCCGAGGCGCTCTACGCCGACATGGGCCACTTTGGCCGGGCGCCGATCCGGGCGGGCTGGCTGATGGTGGCCTTCCCCTGCCTGATGCTGAACTATCTGGGCCAGGGCGCCCTGGTGCTGGCCGATCCCCAGGCGGCGGCCAATCCGTTCTTCCTGATGATCCCGCAGGCGGCCTACTGGCCGGTCATGCTGCTGACGACGGCGGCCACGGTGATCGCCAGCCAGGCGGTGATCACCGGCGCCTTCTCGGTGACCCAGCAGGCGGTGCAGCTGGGCCTGCTGCCGCGCATCGACATCAAGCGGACCAGCGAGACCATCGCCGGCCAGATCTATGTGCCGGCGGTGAACGCCTTCCTGCTGGTGGGGGTGCTGTGGCTGCTGGTGATGTTCCGCTCCTCCTCCAACCTGGCGACCGCCTATGGCATCGCGGTGACGGCGACCATGGTGGTGACCGTGCTGCTGCTGTTCGTGGTGGCGCGGCGGCAGTGGAAGTGGCCCCTGGCCGCGGTGCTGGCCCTGGTGATCCCGCTGCTGGCCATCGACCTGGTGTTCCTGGGCTCCAACGTGATGCGGATCGCCCAGGGCGGCTGGTTCCCCATCGCCATCGGCGGGCTGATCGTGCTGGTCATGCTGACCTGGATGAAGGGGGTGGCGATCCTGGGGGACAAGACCCAGCGCGACTCCCTGCCCCTGGCCGACCTGATCGAGAGCCTGAGGGCGCGGCCGCCGCACCGGGCGCCGGGCACGGCCATCTTCCTGACCTCCCAGGGGGACCTGGCCCCCGTGGCCCTGATGCACAACCTCAAGCACAACAAGGTGCTGCACGAGAAGAACGTGATCCTGACCGTGGCCACCAGCGACCGGCCGCGGGTGGCCGAGGACGCCCGCGCAGCGGTGGAGAGCCTGGGGCCCGACTTCAGCCGGGTGACCGTGACCTACGGCTTCATGGAGCAGCCCAATGTGCCCGCCGCCCTGGCCGCCGGCCGCCGCCAGGGGCTGAGGTTCGACATCATGGCCACCTCGTTCTTCCTGGGACGCCGCTCGGTGCTGCCGGGCCGGGAACCGGGAATGGCGCTGTGGCGGGACAGGCTGTTCATCTACCTGCTGCGCAACGCCGCCAACCCCACCGACTTCTACCAGATTCCACCAGGCCGGGTGGTGGAGATGGGGGCCCAGGTCACCGTCTAGGGGCCGGTCACGAACCGGTAGCCGACGCCTGGCTCCGTCACGATGTGGCGGGGCTGGGCGGGGTCGGGTTCGAGCTTGTGGCGTAGTTGGCCGATGAAGACCCGCAGGTACTGGGTGTCGTGGACATGGGCCGGGCCCCAGACGGCGGTGAGCAGCTGGCGGTGGGTGACCACCCTGCCCGCGCCCTCCACCAGCTGGGCCAGCAGCTGGAACTCCTTGGGCGACAGCCGCACCGCCGCCCCGTCTCGACGCACCGCGTGCATGGCCAGGTCGATCTCCAGGGCTCCGGCCGTGACGCTGCGCGGGGCGGCGTCCGTGGGCGCGCCGCGGCGCAGGGCGACCCGCAGCCGGGCCAGCAGCTCCCCTACCCCGAAGGGCTTTTCCACATAGTCGTCGGCGCCCAGGTCCAGGGCATCGATCTTCTCGGTCTCCCGGTCACGGGCCGAGAGGATCAGGATGGGCCCGGCATAGAAGGCGCGCGCCTGCGCCAGGGCCGCCTTGCCGTCCATGTCGGGCAGGCCGAGGTCGAGGATCACGGCGTCCGGCGCGCGGCGGGCCAGCTCGCGCAGGCCGTCGGCGGCGGTGTCGGCGCGGATCGGCTCGAAGCCGGCCGCCTCCAGGGCCGGCGTCAGGAACCGGTGGATCTGCGGCTCGTCGTCGATGACCAGGATGCGGGGGCGCAGGCTCACATCAGGTCCTTGGGGGTCGGGTGCGGCTTTGGCAAGGCGATCAGGATGCGGGTCCCGTGGCCGTCGGCCACCGGGCTGGAGGCCGCGATCCGCCCGCCCATGGCCTCCACGAAGCCCTTGGCGATGGACAGGCCGAGCCCCAGCCCCTGGCCCCGGTCGGTGGGTTGGTTCAGCCGGCGGAAGCGGTCGAACACCTGCTCCAGGGCCTCAGGCGGGATGCCCGGACCGGCGTCCTCGATGGCGATCAGCACATGGCCAAGGTCCTCGTGGACCGCCAGCTCGATGGGGGCTCCCGGCGGGCTGTAGGCCGCGGCGTTCTCGATGATGTTGAGCACCGCCTGTTCCAGCAGGGTGGGATCGGCGTTGACGCGGGAGAGGCGCTCGGCGAAGTCGCGGCGGATGGGGCGGCCGTCCAGGCGGCCCTCCAGCCAGTCCACCGCCGAGGCCAGGACCGCCCGGACATCGGTGAGCTCGCGGCGCGGGGTCAGGGCGCCGCCCTCCAGCCGGCTCATGTCCAACAGGTCGCCGACATAGCGGTTCAGCCGCCGCGCCGCCTGGGCGATGCTCTCCAGCAGGTCGCGGCGGACGGCGGGCTTCAGCTCGGCCTCGAAGTCCAGCAGGGTGGTGGAGGACCCCAGCACGGTGGCCAGGGGGGTGCGGAAGTCATGGCTGATGGAGTTCAGCAGGGCCGAGCGCAGGTGGTCGGCGCGGCGCAGGCCGTCCAGCTCGGCGGCGGCGGCGGCGAGGCTGGCGCGCTCCAGGGCCACGGCCCCCTGGCGCAGCACGGCGGTGAGCAGGCCCTCCTCGTCGGCGGGCAGGCGTGGGCCGCGCAGGCCAATCACCCCCACCTGGCCGCCCACCCCCTGCAGCGGCCGCATGGCCCAGCTTCCATCCTCGGCGTCGAGACCGGAGTCCCACACCTGGCGGGCGGCGGCGAGGGTCGCCTCCGACAGGTCGGAAAGCCCCTCGGGCCCGGCTGCCAGGCGCATGGACCCGACCTCCGGCAGCAGGACGATGGCCGCCCGGCCCGCGAGGGCGGCGGCCTGGTCGGCCAGCACCCGCGCGGCCTCCGCCGGAGTGGCGGCCGCCGACAGCCGCCGGCTGGCCTCGAACAGCGCCTCCAGGTGTCCGGCCCGCCGCGCGGCCCAGCGGGCCTGATCCCGGGCCCGGCCGGCCAGCCATCCGGTGGACAGGGCCACGGCGAAGAAGACCAGGAAGGTGAGCAGGTCGGCGGGGCGCTCGATGGCCAGGGTCAGCCGGGGACTGAGGAAGAAGAAGTTGTAGCTCAGCGCCGCGGCGCAGGCGGCCAGCAGGGCCGGGCCGAAGCCGAGGGCCAGGGCGCTCAGCAGGACGCTGAGCAGGAACAGCATGGCGATGTCGGCGCTGTTGACGCGGCCGGCGGCCAGATGGCCCGCCACGCCGGCGGCGGCCACCCCGGCCACGGCGGCGGCATGGCGCAGGACGAGGCTGGCCGGCGTGGCGCGCGCCGCGGGGGGATCAATCGGCATGGGATCTGAGAGCCTGCACGTCTCGATCCTAGACCCGCGCGCATAGCGTGGCCACGGGCGGCCGTTCGGCCCGGGACGGCTATCAGCGGGGCTGGGGCCTGATGCACACCGACCTGGCGCAGAAGGTGGCCGCCGATCCGCTGTACCAGGCCGCGGCCGAGGCCAGCGGCGGCTGGTCGCTGATGGTCGAGGCCAAGCGGATGAACCTGTTCCTGATCCTCACCAACTTCTTCGAGACGCTGGAGGGCAAGGACGTCATCGAGTTCGGCTCGTACCGGGGCGGCAACGCGCTGTTCATGGCCCACGTGCTGAAGGCGGTCGCCCCCAAGGCCAAGATCTATGCCTGCGACACCTATGCCGGCATGCCGGTGACCGACGCCGCCCGGGACCTGCACGGGGCCGGCGACTTCGCCGAGGCCTCCTTCGAGGCGCTGTCCAAGCGGCGCGACAAGCTGAAGCTGAAGAACCTGGTGGTGGTGAAGGGGTTGTTTGAGGACACCTTCCCCGGCATCGCCAGGAAGAAGCCCAGCTTCGGCCTGGCCCACATCGACTGCGATATCTATTCCGGCGTGAAGTACGCTCAGGACGCCGTCTGGCCGTTCATGACCAAGGGCGGCTATGTCGCCTATGACGACGCCGACGCGCCCTCCTGCATCGGCGCCACCGAGGCGGTGGAGGAGCTGGTCATGGCGCGCCGCCTGCACTCCGAGCAGGTCTGGCCCCACTGGGTGTTCCGGGCGGGACTGTAGCGCCGAGGCCCCCGCCTCACGGGGCTCTGGCGTCGAAAGGGTTCAGGCCGGCTCAGGACAGCCGCTGCAGCCTTGAGCGGAGCGCGGCCACCGGATTGCGCGCCGCAGGATGTCGATGAGCCTGGGCCAGCTCGGGTCGGCCCGCGACGGGAGCGGCCGCGCCGATCTGGAAACGGCCCACCAGCTTGCCAAGGTCGGCGGCCTCGGACTTCAGGCTGGCGGCGGCCGCGGTGGTCTGTTCCACCATGGCGGCGTTCTGCTGGGTCACCTGGTCCATCTGGTTGACGGCGGCGTTGACCTGGTTGAGGCCCACCGCCTGCTCCTGGGACGACTTGGAGATCTCCGAGATCAGCAGGTCGATCTCGGCGAACTTGGTGACGATGCCGCCGAGCGCCTCGCCGGTGTCTCCCACCACCTTGACGCCCCGATCCACTTGCAGCCGGCTGGCGGCGATCAGCTCCTTGATTTCCTTGGCGGCGCTCGCCGACCTCTGGGCCAGGGCGCGGACCTCCGAGGCGACGACCGCAAAGCCACGGCCGGCCTCACCGGCGCGGGCGGCCTCGACCCCCGCGTTCAGGGCCAGCAGGTTGGTCTGGAAGGCGATCTCATCAATGACCCCGACGATGCTGCTGATCTTGCCGGAACTGGCGGCGATCTCGCCCATGGCCTGGACCGCCTCGCCCATGACCAGGCCGGAACGCTCGGCCTGCCCCTTGGCCTCGCTGGCCGCCGAGGCCGCCTGCTTGGCGCCTTCGGCGCTGCGCTTGATGGTGACGGTCACCTCGTCCAGGGCCGCGGCGGTCTCCTCCAGACTGGCGGCCTGCTGCTCGGTGCGGCGCGAGAGGTCGTCGGAGGCGGCCGAGATCTCATCGGAACCGCCGTTTAGCCCGCGGACCGAATTGGTGATGGCGCCGATCGCCTCCCTCAGGCTGTCGACCGCGGCGTTGAAGTCGGTCTTGATCTGCAGATACTGGCCCTGGAAATCGGCCTCGATCCGGGTGGTCAGGTCGCCTTGCGCCAGGCGGCCGAGGCTGGCGGCCAAGGCCTCCACCACGGCGCGCTGCTCGATCTCCACCGCCCGCCGCTCGGCTTCGGTGCGCCCGCGCTCGGTGTCGGCGGCGGTGCGCATGCGGTCGGCCTCGGCCTCAAGGTCCCTGGCCTGGAGGCCCCTGTCCTTGAAGACCTGGACCGCGCGCGCCATGGCGCCGATCTCGTCGCCGCGCTCGGCGAAGTCGACCTCCACGGCGTAGTCGTCCTGGGCCAGGGCGCCCATCACCCCCGTCAGACTCCGCAGCGGCCGGATGGCCACCAGGGCCCAGGCGGTGATGAAGGCGCCGATCCCCAAGGCGCCGGCGCAGAGCAGCAGGGTCAGGACCTGGAAGCCCTGGGCGATGGCGCGCGCGTCGCCGGCCACAGCCTTGTTCTTGGCTTCCTCAAGGTCGATGAACTGGTTGATCTCCTTCAGCCACTGGATGAAGGCCGGTCGGGCCTCGCTCATCAGCAGAGCCTTGGCGCCGGCCTCGTCGCCCGCCTGGCGCAGGTCCGCCACCTGGGCGATCAGGGGCAGGGTCCGGGCCTCGGTCGCCTTGATGGCGGCCAGAATCTCGACCTCGTCGGGGGTGACCTGCTCACCTGACGTCAGGATCGCGTCGAGGGGGCCGGCCGAGGCCGCATAGCTGGCGCCCAGTCGGTCGATGTCGCCCAGGATTGTCGTCAACTCGGCCGGATCGGAGACCAGGACGACGTCCCGCAGGCGAATCGCGCGGTCGTGGACGCTGCCGCGGAAGTTGATGGCGTAGCGTTGCTTGACACTATTGACGTCGTTGATCGTCGCCAATTGGTTGTTGATCGTTTTGACCCGGTTTATACTGACACCGGCCATGGCGATCATTAAAATAAGCAGAATGACATAGCCAGAAGTAAGGCGCGTACCGATCTTGAAATTACTGAACACGCCCGGACTCTCCACACTCTCGCTATGCGCGATAAGTACGATGCCGTAGATTCCATAGATTAAATATTGATCTCTTTTCGAGGCTTCACCTTCCAGAAGGTCCAGGCGCTGCAATTTGACGCCCCGTCGTCCGCGGCCGGCCTCCAAGCTAAGCGCCAGGGGCGGCGGCAGGGACCAGGGACAGACCGGGATGGGCGTTCCTGGCCTCAGGACCGGGGGACGGCGACCGCGGACCGACGGCGATAAGGTTGGTCGGGCCGGTGTGGCTGGGGCCGCCCCGCGCACGATCGGGATGGCGCCTTCTCGCGCCCTGAGCATTACCATGGGATGCAAAAGACCAACCATTTCCTCGACACCCTGCCCGCCAAGGCCCGCGCCTTGATCGAACCCGACCTGGAACGGGTCACCCTGAAGCGTGACGACACCCTGGCCGAGGTGGGCCGCACGGTGGAGATGGTGCTGCTGCCCACCGACTCGATCATCTCGGTGATCGCGGTGATGGCGAACGGCGACCAGGTGGAGAGCCGCACCATCGGGCGCGAGAGCGGGTTTGGCCTGCTGCATGCCCTGGGCTCGCCCTACGCCTTCGAGCGGGTGATCGTGCAGGTGGGCGGCGAGGCCTGGAAAATCCGCACCGAGACCCTGCGCCGGGCGGCGGCCGCCAGTCCGATGCTGACCGACGCCATCATCCGCCACGCCCAGGCGACCATCGTCCAGACCGCCCAGACCAATGCCTGCAACGCCCTGCATGCGACGCCGCTGCGGTTGGCGCGCTGGCTGCTGATGACCCAGGACTGGCTGGGGGGCGACGCCGTCGTGCCGCTGACCCAGGAGCACCTGGCGATCATGCTGGGGGTCCAGCGGACCACGGTGACGACCCTGGCGGCCTCTCTGCAGGCCGAGAGGATCATCCGCTACAGCCGCGGCAAGATCCGCATCCTGGACCGCGAGGCCCTGACGGCGCGCGCCTGCGAGTGCTACGAGACCGTCACCCTGGCGGTGGACCGCATCCTGGCCGACCGGGTGGAGCGCGCCGCCTGATCCAACCGCCCTGGCCTCAGGACCGGGAGGCCGCGACCCGCGGATCGAAGGCGATGACGTTGGTCTGGCCGGGGTTCAGGAGCTGGGGTGTCGGGGGCTCGGTGGTTTCGTCCGGGCCGGGGCGCAGGGCCGCGCCACTGGCGGCGCCGACGCAGGTGGCGGATGCAACGGCGGCGAGCCAAAGTCGAAGGCTGAGACGATGGGGCATGGCCGTTGGGGTGACAGGTTGGAGGAGCCTCTCTAACCGGTCCGCGCGCGCTCGGTTCCGCCCCGCAACGTCGGAGCGCCGACAATTTTGGCGCTGGTGGCGCGACCTTCACGATGTCGGGACAGATTGGCTGGGGAACTAGGACTCGAACCTAGAACGACGGTACCAAAAACCGCTGTGTTACCATTACACCATTCCCCAGCAGGAACGCCGCTGGGCCGAGGCCTGCGCGAGGGCGTGGAGATAGCGCAAGCCTTCCTGGGATGCAACGGCTTCAGGGTCGCTTGCGGCGCGGAAAGCGCTCCTCTATAAGCGCCCTCCTCAAGTCGGAGTGTGGCTCAGTCTGGTAGAGCACCGCGTTCGGGACGCGGGGGTCGCAGGTTCGAATCCTGCCACTCCGACCAATTCTTCCCTCGCTGACGCGGGGGATTTTCCCGCGCCCAATTCGTCCCGAGTAGTCCGTCGGTTAGGCGGATAATGGCCCGCGCGCCTGGCTCTCCGAGAGCCACCAACCCGCCCTCATATGCCCATTTCGCCTGCCGCTCTCTGGAGCCATTCCAGAAGTGTGACTTTCGCCTTCCGCCCCTGAGAACAGGGGAAAGAACAGGGGGTGGCCAAACGACGGCGACCGCCGGTGAACACCGACGGTCGCGATCGCAACTAAGAATTGTTGTAAGGGTCAGCCGATCGCGGCGAAGCGCCGACGCTGCTCGGACCAGTCCCACGGAAGAGGCTGCGCGGTCAGGCCAGCCAGCGAGACGGACCGAGGTTGCGCGCCCTGCAAGACCGCTTCGGTGAGATCAGGCGCGAGATAAGCCAGGGGCAGAAGTCGGGCCGTATAGTTGTGACAAAGGCCATTTTGGCGGGCGAGTTCTTTCACCGAACTCACCTCACCGCTCTCCAGCTGGGTCGCCCACACTCGGGCGAGCGCCATCGCTCGCAGGAGCGCGCTGACGCCGACGCATGTGGAAGGCTATGGACGGAAGCAGACAGCACGCTGACGGGCCCGAGCCTCGGGCTCGCTATGTGAGGTGGTGCCCAAAACGCGGCTCTTCCGGCCAGTGCCCTTATCCCTTTTCGCGTACGTCCGGAACTGACGTTGGGGTGGTCACGGGTTCTCCACGAGCGACGCCAGATCCCGCCAACCGCCCTCGCTGCTCCCGAGCCGCCGCCCTCAACGGCGCACGCGACCATGGACCTTGTTCGTCCAGTGGCCGTGCGTATCGGGCCGGCTCGATCTGCTCAATCCACCGCCAGGCAGACCGCCTTGAGGGATAGGTACTCGTCCAGGCCGTGGCGGGAGCCCTCGCGGCCCAGGCCCGACTCCTTCACCCCGCCGAAGGGGGCGATCTCGGTGGAGATCAGGCCGGTGTTAAGCCCCACCATGCCGTATTCCAGCGCCTCGCTGACCCGCCAGGAGCGGCTGAGGTCGCGGGTATAGACATAGGACGCCAGGCCCGCCCGGGTGGCGTTGGCCAGGGCGATCGCCTCGGCTTCGGTCTCGAAGACGACGATGCCGGCCACGGGGCCGAAGGTCTCCTCCTGGGTCAGCAGGGCCGAGGGCGAGACGTGACTCAGGACGGTGGGCGCGTAGAAATTCCCCTCGCCCAGAGGCTTGCCGCCGGTGAGCACGATGGCCCCTCCCTGGACGGCGTCGGCCACGTGCTTCTCGACCTTGGCCAGGGCCTTGGCGTCGATCAGCGGCCCCTGGTCGGTCTCGCCCTCCAGGCCGTCGCCGACCCGCATCGCGGCCACCTTGGCGGCCAGGCGCTGGGCGAAGGCCTCGGCGATCCCGGCCTGGACATAGAAGCGGTTGGCGCAGACGCAGGTCTGGCCGGTGTTGCGGAACTTGGACGCCATCGCTCCCTCGACGGCGGAGTCGAGGTCGGCGTCGTCGAAGACGATGAAGGGGGCGTTGCCCCCCAGCTCCAGAGACACCCGCTTGACGGTGTCCATGCACCGCGCGCCCAGCATCTTGCCCACGGCGGTGGAGCCGGTGAAGGTGAACTTGGCGATGCGGGGATCGGTGGTCAGCACCTCGCCGATGGGACCGGCATGGCCGGTGACGATGTTGAACACACCGTCGGGCACGCCCGCCTCCGCCCCCAGCACGGCGAGCGCCAGGGCGGACAACGGGGTCAGCTCGGAGGGCTTGAGCACCACCGTGCACCCGGCGGCGAGCGCCGGGCCCACCTTGCGGGTGATCATGGCGGCGGGGAAGTTCCAGGGGGTCACCGCGCCGACCACCCCCACGGGCTGCTTCAAGGTCAGGATGCGCCGGTCGGCCTGGTGGCCGGGGGTCACCTCGCCATAGGCGCGCTTGGCCTCCTCCCCGAACCACTCGAGGAAGGCCGCCGCATAGGCGATCTCGCCGCGCGACTCCGAGAGCGGCTTGCCCTGCTCGGCGGTCATCAGCCGGGCCAGGTCCTCCTGGTGGGCCAGCATCAGGTCAAACCAGCGGCGCAGCACCTGGGCCCGAGCCTTGGCCGACTTGGCGGCCCAGCCCGGCTGGGCGTCCGCCGCGGCGGCCACCGCCTGCTCGGTCTCCGCGCGGCCAAGATTGGGGATGGCGGCGATCGGCCGGCCGGTGGCCGGGTTGGTCACGGCGATGGTCTCCGCCGCCGTCACCCAGGTCCCGCCAATATAGGCCGCTTCCCGCAACAGGTCCGGTCGCGTCAGGGTCAGGCGGTCCCGTTCAGGCTTGGTGTCGGTCGTCATCAAACAATCCTCAGAGCATCTTCAAGTCGATCCAGGCCCTCGTCCAGCAGGGCGTCGGATATGGTCAACGGATAGAGCAGGCGGATGGTCTCGCCGTGGATTCCGCAGGACAGCAGGATGAGCCCCTCCTCCAGGGCCCTGGCGGTCACCAGCTTGGCCGCCGCGCCATCGGGCTCGCGGCCGCCGCGGGAGGTCACCAGGTCGAAGGCGATCATGGCGCCCGGCCCACGGATCCCGGCGATGGGCCGCAGGTCGTTGCGCGCCTCGAAGGCCTCCAGCCGCGCGCGGGTGCGGTCTCCCAACGCCTCGGCCCGGGCCAGCAGGCCCTCCTCGGCGATGGCGTCCAGCACCGCCAGGGCCGCGGCGCAG
>NZ_JAOTJD010000037.1:0-50228 GCF_042714595.1 Phenylobacterium ferrooxidans
GCGGAACTCGATCAATCAACTCCGCCGGGCCAACCAAGCCGAGACCGGAACTCACGTTTTTCCACGGCCTCGGTCGAATGCGGGCATTGGCGCCGAGGCCTATAGCGGACCTCGCCGAATTTTATGAGTACACACGCCCTAGACGCTGGTCCCGCCGACGGTCAGGCCGGTGATCTTCAGCGAGGGCTGGCCGACCCCCACCGGGACGCTTTGTCCCGACTTGCCGCAGACGCCGACGCCGGGGTCGAAGTCGAAGTCGTTGCCGATCATGGTGACGCGGGTCAGGGCCGAGGGACCGTCGCCGATCAGGGTCGCGCCCTTCACCGGGCTGGTGATCTTGCCGTCCTCGATCAGGTAGGCCTCGGTGCACTGGAAGACGAACTTGCCGTTGGTGATGTCCACCTGGCCGCCGCCGAAGTTGGCGCAGTAGAGGCCGCGCTTGGTGGCCTCGATCATCTCGGCGCGCGGGGTGTCGGTCTTGCCGTTGTCCATGCCGGTGTTGGTCATCCGCGGCATGGGCATGTGGGCGTAGGACTGGCGGCGGCCGTTGCCGCCGGCCTTCATGCCCATGAGGCGGGCGCTCATGCGGTCGTGCATGTAGCCCACCAGGATCCCGTCCTCGATCAGGACGGTGCGCTCGGTGGGGGTGCCCTCGTCGTCGACCGTGAGGGAGCCGCGGCGGCCGGGCAGGGAGCCGTCGTCGAAGACGGTGACGCCCCGGGCGGCCACCTGCTCGCCGATGCGGCCGGCGAAGGCCGAGGTGCCCTTGCGGTTGAAGTCGCCCTCCAGGCCGTGGCCGACGGCCTCGTGCAGCAGGATGCCGTTCCAGCCGGCGCCCAGCACCACGTCCATCTCGCCGGCCGGGCAGGGAACGGCGTCCAGGTTCATCAGGGCCTGGCGCAGCGCCTCCTCGGCCTGCTCCTGCCAGTTGGCGGCGCTGATCCAGTTCTCGAAGCCGGCGCGGCCACCGGCGCCCGTGAAGCCATTCTCGCGGCGGCCATCCTTCTCGACGGTCACCTGGACATTGATGCGCGACAGCGGCCGCACGTCACGGATCAGCCGGCCGTCGGCGCGCAGGATCTCCACCGTGCGGCGCTCGCCGGACATCGAGGCCATGACCTGGACGACCCGGGGATCGCGGGCCCGGCACCAGGCGTCGATCTCCTGCAGCAGGGCGACCTTCTCGGAGAAGGCCGGCGAGGCGGTGGGATCGTCCTCGCCATAGAGCTTGGTGTTGGTGGCGCGAGGCGCCTCATCAGAACCTGAGACGCCGTCATAACCGCGCTTGGCCAGGGAGGCCGAGGCCGCGGCCCGGCGAATGGAGGCCTCGGAGATCTCGCTGGAGTGGGAGTAGCCGGCGGTCTCGCCCGCCACCACCCGCAGGCCGAAGCCCTCGGAGGAATCATAGGCCGCAGATTTCAGCCGGCCATCGTCGAACAGGAACGATTCGCTCTCGGAGCGCTCGACAAACAGCTCGCCGTCGTCTGCGCCCTGCAGCGCGTCCCCCAGGATTTCGCGGGCCCGCTCAGGAGAGACACCGGCGGAGTCCAGGATAGAGGGGGCGGGGGAATGGGCGTTCATGAGCGCTATGCCTTGACTGACTTGGCTCAAGAGATAGGGGCTCAAGGCCGGTCCGTCACCCCAAACCGCGCGCCACCACGCCTTTCCGGCGCTTCGAAGGGGGCGTCGCCCGTTCAGCGATCACGGGTCTGAGGGGCGTGCGTCACATCGTCCGAAGCGCCTTGGCCCACCGAAGATTCCGCCCCGCCGCGCCATGCTCGCGCCCTAGGCGGCTCTACCGCCTTGGCAAGGCGTCAGCGAGCGCGTATGCACCCCGCTGAAGGGTCGGGCCTCGTGAGTTTGCGGGGCGCGAACCTCTATGACGGCGGCGGGGGCGATCGTTTCGACGAGACGCCGCCGGCCAAGCAGACCGAGGGGACATGAAGTCAAGGTTTCAAGGGATGCGAGCGCTGGCGGCCGGGGCCGCAGCGGGCGCGATGACAGCGTTCTGGGGCCTCTCGGCCCTGGCTGAGGAGCTCGTGGGCCAGCCCACGCCCGGCGGCATGAATCTGCAGCCGGGGGTCACCCCGCTGCGGGCCGACGCCATATTCTTCCACGACATCGTCCTGTTGCCGATCATCACGGCGATCTGCGTGTTCGTGCTGGGCCTGCTGATCTGGGTCGTGGTGCGCTACAACAAGCGCTCCAACCCGGTCCCGGCCAAGTGGAGCCACAACACGCCGATCGAGATCATCTGGACCGTGCTTCCGGTCCTGATCCTCATGGGAATCTCGATCTTCTCCTTCAAGCTGCTGTTCGCCTACCACGACATGCCCAAGCCCTACATGACCGTGAAGGCCACGGGGTATCAGTGGTACTGGGGCTACGAGTATCCCGACCAGAAGATCGGTGAGTTCGTCTCCAACATCCTTCCCGAGGACGAGGCCAAGGCCAAGAAGGTCCCCTACCTCCTGGCGGCCACCGAGCCCCTGGTGGTTCCGGTGAACCAGGTCGTCCGCGTGCTGGTGACCGGCGCCGACGTGATCCACGCCTTCGCCGTCCCCTCCTTCGGGGTGATCTCCGACGCTGTCCCGGGGCGGGTCAATGAGACCTGGTTCAAGGCCGATCGTCCGGGCGTCTATTATGGCCAGTGCCGCGAGCTGTGCGGCGTCGATCACGCCTTCATGCCGATCGAGGTCCACGTGCTGAGCCAGGCCGACTTCGACGCCTGGGTCGCCAGCAAGGGCGGCTCGCCCGTCGGCGCCGCGCCCGCGGCTCCGGCCGCCGGCGACGCCGCGGTTCCGGTCTCGGCCACCACGCCGGCTCCTGTCTCGCCCAACAACCCCGCCGCGCCGGCTCCGGCCGCGGCGGCGCCGACTTCCACGCCGCCCGCGCCCGCTGCGGCGCCGGCCGCGCTCTGATCTAGGACACGCGTACGATGGCACACGCCGCCGCTCACGATCATCACGACGATCACGACCAACACATCCCGGGGTTCTTCACCCGCTGGTTCCTGTCGACGAACCACAAGGACATCGGCACGCTCTACCTGCTCTTCGCCATCATGGCGGGGATCGTCGGCGGGGCGTTGTCGGGCCTGATCCGCTGGGAGCTCTACGAGCCCGGGATCCAGGTCTTCACGTCCGGTTCGCTGCTGGACCAGCTCGGGGTGATCGAGGCCTCCAAGCACGGCTACAACGCCGTGGTCACCGCCCACGCCCTGATCATGATCTTCTTCATGGTCATGCCCGCCATGATCGGCGGGTTCGGCAACTGGTTCGTGCCGCTGATGATCGGCGCGCCGGACATGGCGTTCCCGCGGATGAACAACATCTCCTTCTGGCTGCTGGTGGCGGCCTGGGTGCTGCTGCTCACCTCGATGTTCACCGACGGCGGCCCCGGCAAGGGCTTCGGCGGCGGCTGGACGCTCTATCCGCCGCTGTCCACCTCGGGCCACACCGGCCCGGCCATGGACCTGGCCATCCTGTCGGTCCACCTGGCCGGCGCCAGCTCGATCCTGGGCGCCATCAACTTCATCACCACGATCTTCAACATGCGCGCGCCGGGCATGACCCTGCACCGTATGCCGTTGTTCGTCTGGTCGATCCTGGTGACGGTCTTCCTGCTGCTGCTCTCGCTGCCCGTCCTGGCCGGCGCGATCACCATGCTGCTGACCGACCGCAACTTTAACACCCACTTCTTCGACGCCGCCGGCGGCGGCGACCCGATCATGTACCAGCACCTGTTCTGGTTCTTCGGGCACCCGGAAGTGTACATCCTGATCCTGCCCGGCTTCGGCATGATCAGCCACATCGTGTCGACCTTCTCCAAGAAGCCGGTCTTCGGCTACCTCGCCATGGCCTACGCCATGGTGGCCATCGGCTTCATCGGCTTCGTCGTGTGGGCGCACCACATGTACACCGTGGGCATGACCATCAATCTGCGCGCCTACTTCGTGGCCGCGACCATGGTCATCGCCGTGCCGACCGGGGTGAAGGTGTTCTCCTGGATCGCCACCATGTGGGGCGGCTCCATCGACTTCAAGACGCCCATGTTGTGGGCGATGGGCTTCATCTTCCTGTTCACCGTCGGCGGCGTGACCGGCGTGGTGCTGGCCAATGCGGGCATCGACTACAGCCTGCACGACACCTATTACGTCGTGGCCCACTTCCACTACGTGCTCAGCCTCGGCGCCGTGTTCGCGATCTTCGCGGGCTTCTACTACTGGTTCGAGAAGATCTGGGGCGTGAAGTACCGCGAATGGCTCGGCGCCCTGCACTTCTGGGTGACCTTCGTGGGCGTGAACCTGATCTTCTTCCCGCAGCATTTCCTCGGCCTGCAGGGCATGCCCCGCCGCTACGTGGACTATCCGGAGGCCTTCACCCTCTGGAACCAGGTTTCGACGATCGGCTACCTGGTCACGGCCGGCGGTGTGGTGATCTTCCTGCTGCTGCTGGCGGAAGCCGCCCTCTCGCGCCGCAAGGCCGAGGCCAATCCCTGGGGCGAAGGCGCCACGACGCTGGAGTGGACCCTGTCCTCGCCGCCGCCGTTCCACCAGTTCAACGAACTGCCGGTGATCAAGCCCGACGCGCACTGACGCGCCGCGCTCACCAAAGACTTAAGAGGGGCGCGGGCTGGAACATCCGGCGCGCGCCCCTCGACGTATGAGAGTAGAACCATGACGATGTCGTCAGCCCTTCCGACAAGCCGCGCTCCCGCGCGCTGGCAGGACTTCCTGCAGCTGTTGAAGCCGCGGGTGATGTCGCTCGTGGTGTTCACCGCCATCACCGGCATGGTCTGCGCCGACGCCGCCATCAACCCGATCCTGGGCGCCATCGCGATCCTCTGCATCGCCGTGGGGGCGGGCGCCTCGGCCTCGCTGAACATGTGGTTCGACGCGGATATCGACGCCAAGATGCGCCGCACCCGCGGTCGGCCGGTGCCGGCCGGCCGGGTCCAGGGCGCCGACGCCCTGACGCTGGGGGTCGTGTTGTCGCTGTTCTCCACCATGCTGCTGGGCATGACCGTGAACTGGCTGGCCGCCGGCCTGCTGGCCTTCACCATCCTCTTCTACGCGGTCGTCTATACGATGTGGCTGAAGCGCTCGACGCCGCAGAACATCGTCATCGGCGGCCTGGCCGGCGCCCTGCCGCCGGTGATCGGCTGGGCCGCGGCCACCGGCACGGTCCCGCTGAACGCCTGGCTGCTGTGCGCCATCATCTTCATGTGGACCCCGCCCCATTTCTGGGCGCTGTCGCTCTACACCAGCGAGGATTACGAGAAGGCCGGCGTGCCGATGATGCCGGTGGTGGCCGGCGCGAAGTCGACCCGCAAGCAGATCCTCATCTACAGCCTGCTGTTCACCCCACTCTGCCTGGTCCCGGCCTTCACCGGCCTCGGCGGCCTGACCTATCTGGCGGTGGCCGCCGGCGGGGGGCTGATCTTCCTGATCCTGGCCTGGCGGGTGTTCAAGAGCCGGGCCGGCGACGCCGCCGATCCGCGCCAGGACGACGGCCTCTATGACGTCAAGGCCGCGGCCAAGGATGCGCGCAACCTCTTCGCCTTCTCGATTCTCTACCTGACCCTGCTGTTCGCCACCCTGCTGGCCGAGCACCTTCTCGACCTGCCCGCCTTCGGAGGTTTTTGATGAGCGACCCGCAGAACGAAGGCCCCATCGACGCCAAGGCGCGCCGCGGCCGCAATATCGCGCTCGCCCTCGGCCTGGCGCTGTTCATGGTCCTGGTCTTCGTGGTGACCATCGTGCGTCTGGGGGCCAGTACAGGCAATGGCTAAGCCGCCCCTCTCGCCCCAGGCGCGCCGCAACCGCAACCTCGGAGCCATCTGCGCGATCGGCTTCCTCGGCATGGTCGGGGCCTCCTTCGCGGCGGTGCCGCTCTACAAGGCCTTCTGCCAACTGACCGGCTTCGACGGTGTGGTGCGCAAGGCTGATCGCGCCCCCGACACGATCCTGGAAAAGCAGCTGGTGATCCGGTTCGACACCAATGTCCGCGAACTGCCCTGGACCTTCACCGCCGAGCAGACCCGCCAGTCGGTGCGAATCGGCGAGACCGGTCTCGCCTATTTCAAGGTCACGAATAACGGCGACACGCCGATGACCGGCCGGGCCCTGTACAATGTGGTTCCGGAGTCGGCCGGCGCCTACTTCCAGAAGCTCGAATGCTTCTGCTTCTCGGACCAGACGATCGGTCCCGGAAAAACCATTGAGTTTCCCGTGGTTTACTTCGTCGATCCGAAATATGCCGACGACTTCGAGACCAAGGGCAAGCCTGAGGTGACGCTGTCCTACACCTTCTTCCCGTCCGTGGACGCGGAGAAGGCCAGCCGGCGCGCCGATGCATCGCAGGCCAAGGTCGGTTCGGCCCTTGGCGGACACACCACGGCGGGGCTATAGCCTCGGTTACGACGGCCTTGGGCAGCGGAGAGGCGCCCAGGGCTTTGAGATTTGAGAGGGGTTAGGACCGATTATGTCTGCCGGCGACGTCAAGCACGACTACCACCTG
This sequence comes from Phenylobacterium ferrooxidans, assembly GCF_042714595.1. NCBI lineage: Bacteria > Pseudomonadati > Pseudomonadota > Alphaproteobacteria > Caulobacterales > Caulobacteraceae > Phenylobacterium > Phenylobacterium ferrooxidans. The sequence continues at coordinate 6,522 of NZ_JAOTJD010000037.1, forward strand.
GTGAATCCCAGTCCCTGGCCCCTGGTCGGGTCCATCTCCGCGACGGTGATGGCGCTCGGCGCCGTGGTCTGGATGAAGGGCCTGTTCGGCCTGCCCGAAGGCACCCCGTGGGTCTTCTATGCGGGCCTCGGCGGCGTGCTCTACACCATGCTCGGCTGGTGGATGGACGTGGTGAAGGAAGCCAACGCCGGCGACCACACCCCTGTCGTCTCCATCGGCCTGCGCTACGGCATGATCATGTTCATCGCTTCGGAAGTGATGTTCTTCGTGGCCTGGTTCTGGATCTTCTTCGAGATGGCCCTGTTCCACGAGGCCCGGACGCTCTCCTCCATCGAGGAAGTCCGCACGGCCTGGGCCACCTGGCCGCCGGCCGGCGTCGAGCTGGTCCCGGCCTGGAACCTGCCCCTGGTCAACACGCTGACCCTGCTGCTCTCGGGCACGACCGTCACCTGGAGCCACCACGCGCTGCAGACCGGCGACCGCAAGGGCGCCAAGATCGGCCTGGCCCTGACCATCGCGCTGGGCGCGATCTTCACCGCCATCCAGGCCTACGAGTACAAGCACATCCTGGATCACAAGTACTTCTTCAGCGAAGCGGCCACCAACGCCGGCCTCTACGGCTCGTCCTTCTTCATGGCCACCGGCTTCCACGGCTTCCACGTCCTGATCGGCACCATCTTCCTGACGGTCTGCCTGATCCGGATGATGGGCACCGGCCTGACCCAGAAGCAGCACTTCGGCTTCGAGGCCGCCGCCTGGTACTGGCACTTCGTGGACGTGGTCTGGCTGTTCCTGTTCGCCTTCATCTACGTCGTGTTCGGCGGAGCGGCTGGCGCCCACTAACCCGATGAGAGGTCACAATCCGCTGCTGGCGGGGCTCGCGGGCCGCTGCCCCAACTGCGGAGAAGGACCTCTCTTCTCAGGCTTCCTGACAGTGGCCGCGCGCTGCGAGGCGTGCGGCTACGATCTGGCCAAGGCCGACAGCGGCGACGGTCCGGCCGTCTTCGTGATCCTGATCGCGGGCTTCCTGGCCTGCTTCGGCGCGCTCTTCACCCAGTTCTCCTTTGATCCGCCGGTCTGGCTGACCATGATCATCTGGCTGCCCCTGACCCTGTTCCTCTGCCTCGGCCTCCTGCGGCCGATGAAGGGGCTCATGCTGGCGGCGCAGTTCGCCAATCGGGCGTCCGAGGCGCGGCATGACGGACAGGACTGACCCCACCCCCCGCAAGGCCTTCCCCCTCGCCCTGACCCTCGCAACCCTGGTCGCGGCGGGCATACTGATCTGGCTCGGCTCCTGGCAGATGCAGCGCCTGGCCTGGAAGAACAGCCTGCTGGCGCGTATCGAGGCCTTGCAGGCCGCGCCGGCCCAACCCCTCGGTCCGATCCTCGACGGCCTGGCGCGGGGCGGGCAGGGGGACTTCATCCGGGTGAAGGTGGAATGCCCGGGCCTGGGGGCCGCCCCCTATCTGGAGCTCTATTCGGTCCGCGAGACCGGGGCCGGCCTGCGGCTGATCTCGGCCTGCGCGGTGGAGAGCGCCAGATACCGCAGCATTCTCGTCGACCGTGGCTTCGTGTCCGACATCATCTCGGCGCGACCGCCGGTGGATCCCGAGGACCGGACGCCGGTCAGCCTGGTGGGCGTCCTGCGCGCGCCCGACGAGGCGACCTTCGTGACCCCGGCCAACGACGTGGCGGGCAATCACTGGTACTCCCGCGACATCCCGGCCATGGCCGCGCAGCTCAAGGCGCCGGCGCCGGCCCCGATCATGCTGGCGGCGGAGACCAGTTCCAACCCCGCCTGGCAGGCCCTGAAGCCCGAGCCGCTTCCAGCGGAGATTCCCAACCGCCATCTCGAATACGCCCTGACCTGGTTCGGCCTTGCGGGCGCCTTGGTCGCCGTCTATGCCGCCATGCTCTGGCGATGGTGGAAGGCTTGATGCGGTACGTTTCAACGCGGGGGCAGTCGCCCTCGGTCGGCTTTGTCGATGCGATCCTGGCGGGCCTCGCCCCCGACGGCGGCCTCTATGTCCCGGAGGAATGGCCGAGCCTGACCCACAGCGAGATCGCCGCCTTCGCCGGCAAGCCCTACGCCCACGTGGCCACCGAGATCCTGGCCCGCTTCGTGGGCGACGAGATCCCCCGCGACGTCCTGGCCGAGATGTGCGCCGAGGCCTACGCGACCTTCACCCACGCCGCCGTGGTCCCGGTCAAGCAGCTCTATCCGGGCGGCTTCCTGGCCGAGCTGTTCCACGGGCCGAGCCTGGCGTTCAAGGACGTGGCCATGCAATTGCTGGCCAGGATCAGCGACCATGTGCTGGGCGCCCAGAAGCGCACCCAGACCATCCTCTGCGCCACCTCGGGCGACACCGGCGGAGCGGCGGTGGAGGCCTTCCGCGGCCGCGCCAACACCCGCATCGTCGCCATGTTCCCCGATGGCCGCATCAGCGAGGTGCAGCGCCGCTTCATGACGACGGCCGGCGAGGACAATGTCCGCTGCGTGGCGGTCTCCGGCACCTTCGACGACTGCCAGGCGATCCTGAAGGACGCGCTCTCCGACCAGGGCCTGAAACAGTCGGTGGGCCTGTCGGCGGTGAACTCCATCAACTTCGCCCGCATCGTCGCCCAGTCGGTCTACTATTTCACCAGCGCCGTCGCCATCGGCGCCCCGCACCGGCCGGTGGCCTTCGCCGTCCCCTCGGGCAATTTCGGCGACGGCTTCGCGGGCTTCATGGCCAAGCGCATGGGCCTGCCGATCTCCAAGATCCTGGTGGCCACCAATTCCAACGACATCCTGGCGCGCGCCTTCCAGGACGGCCGCTACAGCCGCGGCGCTGTGGCCCAGACCCAGTCGCCGGCCATGGACATCCAGTCGGCCTCCAACTTCGAGCGGCTGTATTTCGAGGCCGTGCGCCGCGACGGCGTCGAGACCATGCGGGCCTTCAAGGCCTTCGGCGACACCGGGGTGATCGACATCCCGCCGGGCGCCCTGGCCATGATGCGCGAGACCTTCGTGGGCGTTTCCATCAACGAGCGCGAGACCAGCGGCTCCATCGTGGCGACCCTGAACGAGACCGGTGAGCTGATCGATCCCCACACCGCCGTGGGCATGGCCGCCTTCCGCCGGGCGCGGGGGACCACCGACCCCATCGTCGTGCTGTCCACCGCGCATGCGGCCAAGTTCCCGGAAGCTGTCAGCGCCGCCTGCGGCGAGACCCCGAACCTGCCGCGCAGCGCCCAGAACCTGGCCGGCAAGGCCGAGCGCTTCGACCGCCTTCCGGCCGACGCCGACACCATCAAGGCCTATGTCAGGGCCTTCGCGGAAAGCTGATCCTGGCCACGCTTCATACCCTCTCCAACGGCGTCCGCGTCGTCTGCGACCCGGTCCCGGGTCTTGAGACCGTGGCCCTGTCCGTCGTCGCCGGTCGCGGCGCGCGGTTCGAGGACGAGGCCCGCTCAGGCTGGTCCCACCTGCTCGAACACATGGTCTTCAAGGGGGCGGGCGACCGTTCCGCCCGAGAGATCGTCGAGGTGGTGGAGGCCCAGGGCGGTTCGATCAACGCGGCCACCGGCTATGAGCGCACCAGCTTCCAGATCCGCGCCCTGGCCGGCGGCCTGGATCTCGGCTCGGCAGTGCTGGCTGACCTGATCCAGCGGCCGGTGATCGAGCCGGGTGACCTGACCCGCGAGAAACAGGTGGTGGGCCAGGAGATCGCCGAGGCCACCGACACCCCCGACGACGTGGTGTTCGAGATGGCCCAGGGGGCGGCGTTTACGGGCCAGCCGCTGGGCCGTTCGATTCTCGGCACCGACGCCTCCATCGCGCCAGCCACCCAGGCGACGCTGGCCGACTGGCGCGCGGCGCTCTACGCGCCTGAGACCCTGATCTTCTCGGCGTCGGGCGCGGTCACCGAGGACGAGGTGCTGAAGCTCGCCGAGCGAGACTTCGGCGGAGCCGTCGGCGCCCCGATCCCCGACGCCGCGCCGGCCCTCTTCACCGGCGGGACCGAGACGGCGCCCAAGTCGCTGGAGCAGGCGAACCTCGTCTTCCTGTTGCCCGCCGTGGGTGTTCGGCACGACGACTACTTCCCCTTGCGCCTGTTCGCCGAAATCCTCGGCGGCGGCATGGCCTCGCGGCTGTTCCAGGAGGCCCGCGAGAAGCGGGGTCTGGCCTATACCGTGGACGCCTATTCCGAGACCTACGCCGACACCGGGGTGCTGGGCGTGTTCGCCGGCTGCGCGGCCAAGGACGCCGCCGAACTGGCCAAGGTCGCGGCCGGTGAGATCCAGGGCCTGGCCGAGAGCGTCGAGCCGGCCGAACTCGCCCGCGCCAAGGCCCAGCTGAAGGCCGGCATGTTCATGGCGCGCGAGTCCCTGCAGTCGCGGAGCGAACAGGCTGCAGGCCAGGTGCTGCTGTTCGGCCACCTGCTTTCCACGGGCCAGATCGCAGAGCAGATCGACGCGGTCGAGGCCGCCGATCTCGCCCGTCTGGGCGCCTTGCTGCTGGCGCCCGGCAAGGCGGCGGTCAGCGTGCTGGGACCCAGGCCCGCCCTGAAGGCCGCAGACGCTTTCCAGAAGGCGCTGTTCGGGTAGAGAGCTTGACGGCCCCCGCTCCAGGTCCGACCCTCGCTCCATGGCCCTGCTGGACTGGATCGCGCCGGAAAGCGGCCTACGCGTGGAGGGCGAGGGGGTCTTCCTGCGGCCGGCCCGCAACGCCGACTTCGAGGCCTGGCGCGAACTGCGGGCGGCCTCGCGGGATTTCCTGCAGCCGTGGGAGCCGACCTGGCCCGCCGATGATCTCAGCCGCGCGGCCTTCCGACGCAGACTGACGGCCTACGCCCGGGATCGTGAAGCCGGAACGGCCTATCCGTTCTTCGTTTTCCGCTCGAGCGACGAGGCCCTGACCGGCGGCATCACCCTGTCCAACGTCCGCCGGGGCGTCGCCCAGATGGGCTCGGTGGGCTACTGGTGCGGCCAAGCCTTTGCCCGGCAAGGACAAACCCTGGCCGCCGTCCGGGCGCTCACCCTGTTTTCCTTCCGCACCCTGGCCCTGCATCGCCTGGAAGCCGCCTGCCTCCCCACCAACGAACCTAGCCGCAAACTGCTCAGCCGGGCCGGGTTCGCCGAGGAGGGATATGCCAAGGCTTATTTAAAAATTAACGGCGTTTGGCGAGATCATGTCCTGTTCGGGCTTGTCTCGCCGCTTCGCGCGGCTCTGGAGCCTGATCAGGGAGTGTCGGTCTAGCCGGCGCGTGACCAGAGTTAGTCGAGGCGATGCCGAACGACCGTTGGATCTGGGACGCCACGACGACGCTTGAAGCGTTGGGCGCCGCCGACGTGGCCCTTTGGCTGTGGGAGCCGGAGCGCGACCGGCTGCGCATCACCGGCGCGTCGCGCGCCCTGGGGCTTGGCCCCCTGGCGCCTGAATGTTCCTCCGCCGCCATGCGTGCGCTCGCCATGCCCCAGGACCGGGCCCTGGCCGAGGAAGTCCTGCGCGTGCAGGAGCCGGGCAGCGAGATCGCCGTGCGCCTGCGGATGCGCGCCGGCGGGATCTGCATATGGCGTGGCGTCTGGCTGGAGGAGGGGCTGCGCGCCGCTGGCGTCGTGGCGCCGGAAACCAAGTTCGCCGCCTCCGACGTCGACAAGCTGACCGGCCTGCTGGACCGCAAGAGTTTCATCGCCCAGGCCCGGGAGCGGCTACAGACCCCGGGCGTCCACGAACTGGTGGTGGCCGACCTCGACCGCCTGCGCCGCCTGAACGAGGCGCTGGGTCACGAGCGCGCCGACCTGGTGCTGGCCGCGCTCGGATCGCGGATGGCCGCGGCCTTCCCGCCCGGCGTGCTGATGGCCCGCATCGGCGAGGACGAGTTCGCCCTGCTGACCCCCATCCGCGCCATCAGCGCCGGCGAGACCTTGCGCAAGGCCTTGGAGCAGCCCCTGCGGGTCGCGGGTTTCGATATCCATCCCACCCTGTCCATCGGCGCTGTCGAGGCGATGGGTGGCGACGAGGCGCCTGAGGCCGCCGAACTGTTGCGCCGGGCCGAGCTCGCCGTGGAGTCGGCCAAGAGCAACGGCCGCGGCGGCGGGGCCGCCTATGGCCGCACCATGGAGACCGACGGCCTCTCGCGCCTGGCTCTCGAGAGCGACCTGCGTGGCGCCATCGGACGCGGCGAGCTGACCGCCTACTACCAGCCCATCGTGCGCCTTTCGACCGGGGCGCTGTCGGGTTTCGAGGCCCTGGTGCGCTGGAAGCACCCGCGCCGTGGCCTGCTGACCCCGGACCAGTTCCTGCCGCTTTGCGACGAGATGGGGCTGATGAGCGAACTGGGGGCCCTGATGATGCGTCAGGCCGCCGAGCAGCTGGCCGTCTGGCGCAACAACCACCGGGCCGCCGGCGAGCTGACCGTGGCGGTGAACCTTTCCACCGGCGAGATCGACCGGCCCGACCTGGTGGCCGACGTCATGCGCATCCGCCGCGACACCGGCCTGCCGCCGGGCGCGCTGAAGCTGGAGGTCACCGAGGGCGACGTCATGCGCGACCCCGACCGGGCCGCCGTGATCCTGGGCAACCTGCGGGAGGCCGGCGCGGCCCTGGCCCTGGACGATTTCGGCACCGGCTTCTCGTCGCTCAGCTACCTGACCCGGCTGCCCTTCGACACCCTGAAGATCGACCGCTACTTCGTGCGCACCATGGCCACCAACGAGGGCTCGGCCAAGATCGTCTCGTCGGTGGTGAAGCTGGGCCAGGACCTGGCCCTCGAAGTGGTGGCCGAGGGCGTCGAGAACGCCCAGATGGCCAAGGCCCTGCTGGCGGTCGGCTGCGACTACGGCCAGGGCTTCGGCTATGCGCCGGCCCTGTCGGCCCAGGAGGCCGAGGTCTATCTCAATGAAAGCTATGTGGACGGCGCGGCGCCGGTGAAGGCGCGGGGCTGATAGATGCTCCCCCTCTGGGGGAGCTGTCAGCGAAGCTGACTGAGGGGGACTTTGACTCTCGTTTGGGCCTAGCGGTCGACTACGTCGATCCCCCTCCGTCCCGCGTCCACGACGTGGTCCACCTCCCCCACATCGCGCTCCGCGCTGGGGGAGGATCTTAAGCCCGGCCCGCCTCGGCCGTCAGCAGACTGGCGTCCACGCCGAGCTTGGCCAGGGCCTTGGTCCATTTGCGATCATAGTCGGGGTCGAAGATCAGGGCCTCGTCGGCGGGGCAGGTGAGCCAGACGTTCTCGCGGATCTCATACTCCAGTTGGCCCGCGCCCCAGCCGGCATAGCCCAGCGCCAGCAGGGCGCGGCGGGGGTGATCCTCGGCGCCCATCGCCTCGAGCGCCTCGCGGGTGGGGGTCAGGGCGACCCCGCCCCCCAGCTCGATGCTGTGATCCCCGGCGCTGTAGTCATCGGTGTGGACCACAAAACCGCGCTCACGCTGCACCGGGCCGCCGATCAGCACCAGGTCGGGCGGAATCTCGATCTGCGACTTCACGTCCAGGCGCTTCAGCAGGTCGGGCACGGTGAGGCCCTCCACGGGCCGGTTCACCGCGATGCCCATGGCATGGGTCTCGTCATGGGCGCAGATCAGCACCAGGGCGCGCTCGAAGCGCGGATCGCCGATGCCCGGCATGGCGATCAACAGCTGGCCGCGGAGGAAAGAGGCGTCATCCATCGCCCCTAGTTTGAAGGTGAACGCGGCGCTTTCAAGTCTCGACCCCAGAAGTTCTGCGTTGAACCCCGGCCGAGCGGGGGTATCTGGTTTCCAACGCCATCACGGGAGAAGACCATGACCATCAAAGTCGGCGACAAGCTGCCCAGCGCCAACCTCATCGCCGGAACCGCCGAGGGTCCCAAGCCCACCACCACCGACGAGATCTTCGGCGGCAAGAAGGTGGCCTTCTTCGCCGTCCCCGGCGCCTTCACCCCCACCTGCTCGGCCAAGCATGTGCCCGGCTACAAGGACCTGGCCGGCGACATCAAGGGCAAGGGCGTCGACGCCATCGTCTGCCTGTCGGTGAACGACGCCTTCGTCATGAAGGCCTGGGGTGAGAACCAGGGCGTCCTGGACACCATGCAGATGATCGCCGATCCGGCCGGCGACTTCACCAAGGCCGTCGGCCTGGACATGGACGGCTCCAAGTTCGGCCTGGGCCTGCGCTCGCAACGCTATTCCATGATCGTCGAGGACGGTGTGGTGAAGGAGCTGAACGTCGAGGCGCCTGGCGAATTCAAGGTCTCGGCCGCCGACTACCTGCTGGCCCAGCTCTAGGACCACCTACGCCTTCGGGAATGGCCGGCTCAGGAATTTCGAGCCGGCCAGACCGAAGCGCCAGGGGGTCTGCACTCCCTTGGTGAGGCCGATGCGCGGGCCCACCACGATCTCCCAATCCTGCATCGACGGCTCCAGGGCGAAGGGTGGCTTGTCCAGCGGCGCCTCGTCGTGCTCGCGGGAGATGGCCAGGGCCTGGCACAGGCGTCCCGGCCCGGCGCAGAGCAGGCGCGCGGCATCGGCGCCGCGCCGCTCACGCATCTGTTCGAGGCCGCTCATCGGCTCCAGCGCACGGATCAGCACGGCGCTGCCCGGCGTGTCGCCGCAGACGAAGTTCAGGCACCAGTGCAGGCCGTAGGAGCGGTAGACATAGGCCCGGCCGACGGGTCCGAACATGGCGGCGTTGCGCGGCGTCGGCCCATTGAAGGTGTGCGAGGCCGGGTCCTCGTGGTGATAGGCCTCGGTCTCGACGATGCGTCCGCCGACCCCGTCCACGGTGAGGATCATGCCGATCAGGTCCCGCGCCACGTCGGCCGGGTGGCGCGCGAACAGCTTGACGCCGGGTTCGCTTGGGTCCGAACTGGGGTCAAGAAAAGAACTCATCAGGGAAGAACGCCATGCCTTATGTTGAGGGCCAGACCATCCATGACGCCGACAGTCATGTGATGGAGCTTCCCGGGGCCATTCTCCCCTATGTCGAGGCGGGGCTACGCGAGGAATTCGCGGCCAAGACCGCCAAGAAGAACACCCTCGTCGAATGGTCGGCCAAGGCCCAGGCGCTGCATGACGATCCGGAGTTCCGGGCCGGCGACGAAGCCAACCTGCTGCTGCGCAAGAACTTCCAGGCGATGGGGTCGTTCCGCAACATCGATCGCCCCCGCGCCCTGGACATGCTGGGCTTCACCAGCCAGCTGGTCTTCACCACCGCGGCGCTCGGCAACTACGGGCTGGAGGAGATGGGCGAGGTCGAACTCGCCGTCGCCGGCGCCCGGGCTCACAACCGCATGATGACCGACTTCTGCTCGGTGGACCGCCGCCTGCTCGCCACCGGCTATGTCACCCTAGTGGATCTCGACCGGGCCGCCGATATCGCCCGCGAGGCCATCGAGATGGGCTGCAAGGGCCTGGTCATCCCCTCGCGCCATCCACCGCGCCATTCGCCGAGCCATGCCGCTCTGGATCGGCTGTGGGCGGTGGCCCAGGAGGCGGGCGTGCCGATCCTGTTCCACGTCGGCGGCGAGGAGAAGATGCACGAGGCCTATCTGGAGAACGGCGGCGAGCGGGTGCTGGACTTCCATGGCGGGGCGGAGAACTTCACGTCGCTCACCTTCATGGCGATCCCGCTGTCGGTCTGGCAGACCCTGTCGGCCCTGGTGATCGACGGCGTCTTCGACCGCTTCCCCAAGCTGAAGTTCGGGGCCATCGAACTGGGGGCGTCCTGGCTGCCCAGCCTGATGCGGTTCATGGACTCGGGCGCGGCGGCGTTCGGCAAGGAGGAGCGGCTGCAGAAGCTGTCAGCCAAGCCCAGCGAGATCCTGCGCCGCCAGCTGCGCGTCACGCCCTATCCGCATGAAGACACCGCCTGGATCATCGCCAATTCCGGACCGGAGATGTGCCTGTTCTCCTCGGACTTCCCGCACGTCGAGGGCGGCCGCAATCCGCTCAAGCGGTTCAACGACGCGCTTGAAGGCTGCACGGATACGGCCAAGCGCGGCTTCTACCGCGACAACTTCATCGACCTGATGGGCAAGGGGCTGGACCCCGCCCTGCGCGACCATCCGGCGCTGATGGCGGCGGAGTAGGCCGGGGCCTCAGGCGCCGCTAGGCTGGCGTAACCAATCCTCCCGGCCCTGCGTACCTGAGACGACACGTGGACCAGACCGAAGCGCGACTGCGGGCCTTGATGCTCGCCGGCCTGGCCGGCGACGCCGCGGCGCATCGCGCCTTGCTGGCCGAGCTGGGCCGGCTGCTGCGCCGCTACTACGCCCGGCGGCTGGGCTTCGGGACGCCGGAGGCCGAAGACCTTGTCCAGGAAACCCTGATCGCCGTGCATACCCGTCGCGCCACCTATGACCCGCAGCAGCCCTTCACCGCCTGGGCCTACGCTATCGCGCGCTACAAGATGATCGACCATCTGCGGCGCATGAAGGTGCGTCCCTCCTCGCCGCTGGAGACGGCCGATGGCCTGTTCACCGACGGCGGCGCCGAGGACCTGGTGGTCAAGCGTGACCTCGACCGCGTGCTGGAGCAGGTGTCGGCCCGGACCCGCGCCCTGATCCGCGACGTGAAGGTGGAAGGGCTGTCCACTCGCGAGGCCGCCGAGAAGCATGGGCTCTCCGAGACGGCGGTGAAGGTGGCTGTGCATCGGGGCCTGAAGGCGCTGACCGCCAGGTTCGGAGGCGCGCGTGAAGACTGACGACCTGATCGATCGGTTGACGGCCAACCTGGAGCCCACGCCCCCCTGGTGGGTGACGCGGCGCGTCCTGATCGGCCTTGGCAGCGGGGCCTTTTTCTCCGCCCTGCTGATGATCCTCTGGCTGGGGGTGCGGTCCGATCTGATGGACGCCATGACCGGGACGATGTTCTGGATGAAGTTCGCCTACACCCTGGCCTGCTCGGCGGTGCTGATCGCCGCCCTGATCCGGGTGGCGCGGCCGGGGGGCGGGGTAGGCTCGCTGGCCTGGGCCCTGGCGGCGCCCTTCGCCCTGGTGGGCGGCATGGCGGTCTGGCGGCTGGCCAATGCCGATCCGGTGATCGCCCACGGCATGTTGATGGGGGATTCCGCCGAGGTCTGCCCCTGGCGCATCGCCATCCTCAGCCTGCCGATCTTCGCCGGCGCGGTCTGGGCGCTGCGGGGCCTGGCGCCCACCCGGCTGGTGCTGTCGGGCTTCGTGGCCGGCGGCTGCGCCGGGGCCATGGGCGCCTGGATCTACGCCTTCCACTGCAACGAGAGCGCCGCGGCCTTCGTGGCCCTCTGGTACACGGCGGGCATGGCCTTCGTGGCCCTGCTGGGGGCGCTGGCGGGGCGCAGGCTGCTGCGGTGGTGAGGCCGTCTTATCGAACCACGAACCTCACGAACGACACGAACAAGAGCACGGCGGCGCTTCGCGGTCCGGGATGACACCTATTGTTCGTGCCGTTCGTGAGGTTCGTGGTTCCTCTAAATCTTACCCACCCATCGCCCAGCCCGCCGTTGACCATCCCAAGGCGACTCCGTAGCCTCCTACCATGTCAACGATTGCGTGACCCTGACGCCGTGCTCCGCGCGGCGTCGCCAGCCTCCATCGCGACCGCGGAAGCCGCGGCCGCATTGCTGCGTCATGCCCGTTGAAGGATTTCCGCGTTGAACACGATCCCCCCGCAGGGTTCCGAAAGCCTGCGAATTGAACCCGAGCGTCCCGGCGACGCGCGCGAGATCAGCCAACTCACCACCGCGGCGTTCGCGCCCATGCCGTTCAGCGACGGCGATGAAGCCCGCGTCATCGACGCCCTGCGCGAGGCCGGGGCCCTGACCCTCTCCCTTGTCGCGCTGACCGCCGAGGGCGAGTTGGTGGGCCATATCGCCTTCTCCCCTGTGCGCATCGACGACCAACCGGGCGACTGGTACGGGCTCGGGCCCGTCTCGGTCGCGCCACGGCTGCAACGGCAAGGCGTCGGCAGCGCCCTGATCGCCACCGGATTGGATCGCCTGAGAGACTTGAGCGCCGCGGGATGCGTGCTGCTGGGAAACCCGGACTACTACCGCCGCTTCGGTTTCCTCAGCGACCCCGCGCTCACCTATCAGGGCCGACCCAATCGGTACTTCCAGCACCTGGTTCTGAAGGGCCCTCCCGCAAAGGGGGACGCCAGCTTCCATCCCGCATTCGACGGGCCGTGATGGCCCCGCCGAATCTATGAGTTCACGCCTTACCCCCCCAGGGCGTGGGCGCTGACCGCTTCGTAGTCGGCGGCGCCTTCCATGACGCCTTCAGCGAGGCCCGGGGCCTGGGCCAGAACCTGGGCGGCATAGACGCGGGCCAGGGCCGCCTTGCTCATCGACCAGTCGTCGGTGGCGTCCACGAGGGCGAGCGCCTGGAGGCCCAGCATCCAGCCGCCCAGCACGTCGCCGGCCAGCTTCAGATAGGGTGTGGCGCCCGACAGCGCGTTCGGGCCCTTGTTGGCCAGGATCCAGTCTGTGGCGCGTTCCAGGGCCGCGACCCCGGCTTCCAGGCGGGCGCCGACGGCCTCCAGACCTGGCGACCCCGCGAGAGTCCGCGCCGTGTCGTGCATCTCGGCGGCCAGGGCGTCCATCACCCCGCCGTTCTCCATTGGCGCCTTGCGACCCACCAGGTCGATGGCCTGGATGCCGTTGGTGCCCTCGTAGATCGGGGCGATGCGGGCGTCGCGGTAGTGCTGGGCTGCGCCGGTCTCCTCGATGAAGCCCATGCCGCCGTGGATCTGCACCCCCATGGAGGCGACCTCCACGCCCACATCGGTGGACCAGGCCTTGGCGATGGGGGTGAAGAGCTCGGCGCGGGCCTTGGCCACGGCGCGGGCGGCCTCGTCGGTGGCCAGGCGCGCGACGTCGTTGAGCACACCGGTCGACAGGCAGATGGCGCGGGCGGCCTCGATCTTGGCCTTCATCAGGAGCAGCGAGCGGCGGATGTCCGGGTGGCCGTAGATGGCGCCGTCGGGCGCCCAGGCGGCGCGGCCTTGCTTGCGTTCCTGCGAGAAGGCCAGGGCCTGCTGGAAGGCGCGCTCGGCGATGGCCACGCCCTGGACACCCACCTGCAGGCGGGCGGCGTTCATCATGACGAACATGTGGGCGATGCCGTTGTTCAGCTCCCCCACCAGCTCGGCCTGGGCGCCCTCGAACAGCATGACGCAGGTGGGCGAGCCGTGGATGCCCAGCTTGTGCTCGATGGAGCCCGCCCGCAGGTCGTTGGGGTCGCCGAGGGCGCCGTCCTCGTCCACCAGCCGCTTGGTGGCCAGGAACAGGCTGATGCCCTTCACGCCGGGCGGGGCGTCGGGCAGGCGGGCCAGGACCAGGTGGCAGATGTTGTCGGCGGCGTCGTGGTCGCCCCAGGTGATGAAGATCTTCTGGCCGTGCAGGCGGTAGCCGCCCTGGCCGTCCGGCTCGGCGCGGGTGGCGACGGCGGCGAGATCCGAGCCTGCCTGGGGCTCGGTTAGGTTCATGGTGCCGGTCCACTCGCCGGAGACCAGCTTGGGCAAGACCAGCCGCTTCTGCCGCTCGGTGCCGTGCAGGGCGAGCGCCTCGATGGCCCCCTGGGTCAGCATGGGGCAGAGGCCGAAGGCCATGTTGGCGGCGTGCACCATCTCGAACACCGCCAGGCCCAGCGCCCCGGTCAGGCCCTGGCCGCCATGTTCCGGATCGGCCGACAGGGAATTCCAGCCGCCCGCGACGAAGGCCTGGTAGGCGGCGGCGAAGCCGGGTGCGGCGGTGACCTTGCCGTTGGCGTACTTGGCGCCCTCGGTGTCGCCCTTGCGATTGAGCGGCGCGAGCTCGCTCTCGGTGAAGGACCCGGCGGCCTCCAGCACAGCCACCACGGTGTCCTCGTCCAGGTCCGGGAAGGCTTGGGACATCAGGGCCGAGTGACCCACCGTCTTGAGCGCGAAGGCGAGATCGCGAACCGGGGCGCGGAAGGTCATGGGCGGCTCCTGAGAGGTAGGCTGGCTGTCTACCCCGACGCCCGGGATGCGCCAAGGCGTGGGCGCCACAGCCAGGAGATCCGAGCCGACTATAGGTCGCTTGCCGCCTTCCACCCTGAAGATCGACGGCGACAAGGCGCGCATGAGCGGTGTAACCACCCTCGACCGGACCGCCTTCGGCGTGGGGCAGGGCGAGTGGCAGGCGACCGATCAGATTCCAGCTCAGGTGACGGTGAGCGTACAGCTCACGGCGACGCGCTAGACGCCGCCGTCGCGGCCCTGCGCGCCGGGTCGCTGGTGATCCTGCCCACCGAGACCGTCTACGGCCTCGCCGCCGACGCGGCCAATCCCGCCGCCGTCGCCGCCATCTATGAGGCCAAGGGTCGGCCGCGCTTCAATCCCCTGATCAGCCATGTGGCCGACCTCGCCACCGCCGAGCGGCTGGCGGTGTTCGACGACCGGGCGCGGAAGCTGGCGACCGCCTTCTGGCCTGGGCCTCTGACCCTCGTCCTGCCCATCGCGGCCGACACTGCGGTCTGCGATCTGGCGCGCGCGGGGCTGGAGACGGTGGCGATCCGCGTGCCCGCCCATCCCCTGGCCCGCCAACTGCTGGCGCGGTTCGGCGGTCCGGTGGTGGCGCCCTCGGCCAACCGCTCGGGACGGCCCAGCCCCACCACCTATGCCGACGCCATGGACGAGACAGGGGACAAGGCGGCGGCCGGTCTCGACGGCGGTCCGTGCGCTGTCGGCCTGGAATCCACCGTCGTCGCCCTGCTGGATCAGCCGCGCCTGTTGCGGCCCGGGTCGGTGACGCGGGCTGAGATCGAGGCCGTGGTCGGGCGGCTGGCCGAGGCGGAGGACGACGCCAAGCGCTCGCCGGGCCGCCTGGCGCGGCACTATTCGCCCGAGGCTCCCGTGCGGCTGAACGTCGGTGCGCCGGAGGCGGGCGAGGCCTATCTGGCTTTTGGACCCACCACGGCCACCGGCAATGTCCTGAACCTCAGTGCGTCAGGCGACCTGCGAGAGGCCGCCGCCAATCTCTTCGCCTATCTGCGCGCCGCCGATCGCACCAAGCCTGCCGCCATCGCCGTCGCGCCGATCCCGACGCAGGGCCTGGGCGAGGCCATCAACGACCGCCTGATCCGCGCCGCGGGCTTTGTCGGCTAGGGCCATCGGGAGTAGGCTGGACGTCATGACCATCTCCGTTCCCGCCGATGTCCTGTCCCGCCTGAAGGCCGTGCTCGGTGAGGGCGGGTGGAGCCAGGATCCCGAGCGCCTGGCGCCCAAGCTGCTGGAATGGCGCGACCGCTGGAAGGGGACGACCCCCTTCCTGGCCCTGCCGAGGACCACGGCCGACGTCTCGGCCATCGTCGGCGTCTGCCATGAGGCGGGCGTGCCGATCACCACCCAGGGCGGCAATACCGGCCTGGTGGGCGGCCAGATTCCGCAGGGCGAAATCCTGCTTTCCACCGAGCGGCTTTCGACGATCCGCGACGTGGACGCCTTTGACGATGTGATCGTGGCCGAGGCCGGGGTGACGCTCGCCGCCGTGCACGAGGCGGCGCTGAAGGTGCGCCGGCGCTTCCCCATGGGCCTGGCCTCGGAGGGCACCGCCACCATCGGCGGCATCGTGTCGACCAACGCCGGGGGCACGGCGGTGCTGCGCTATGGCAACACCCGCGATCTGGTGTTGGGGATCGAGGCCGTCCTGCCCAATGGCGAGATCTGGAACGGCCTGAAACGGCTGCGCAAGGACAACACCGGCTATGATCTGAAGCAGCTGTTCATCGGCGGGGAGGGGACCCTGGGGGTGGTCACCGCCGCCAGCCTGAAGCTGTTCCCGATCCTGGCCAGCCGCGCCACGGCGGTGGCGGCGGTGGAGTCGCCGGAGGTGGCGATCCAGCTGCTGGTGCGGGCCAAGGAAGAGGCCGGCGGAGCGGTGGAGGCCTTTGAACTGATGGGCCGGCGCGGGGTCGAGTTCGTGCTGAAGAATATCGCGGGCCAGCGCGACCCGCTGCACCGGGCCTATCCCTGGTACGTGCTGATCGAGATCGCCTCGGGCGAGCCCGGCGCGGCGGAATCGGCCATGGAGCGGCTGCTGGGCAAGGCCCTGGAGGACGCCCTGATCCTCGACGCCGCCATCGCCCAGAGCGAGGCCCAGGCCAAGGCCTTCTGGTCGGTGCGGGAGAACCAGTCGCCGGGGCAGAAGCCTGAGGGGGCGACCTGGAAACACGACATCTCCGTCCCCGTCAGTCAGGTGGCCAAGTTCATCGGGCAGGCGACCGCGGCCATGGAGGCCTTCGCGCCGGGCTGCCGGATCACCGCCTTTGGTCACGTCGGCGACGGCAATATCCACTATGACGTCATCCGCCCGGACGGGGGCGACGACGCCGCCCACTCGGCCAAGCGCAACGAGGGGTCGCGGATGGTGCACGACATCGCCGCGGCCATGGGCGGCTCGATCTCCGCCGAGCACGGCCTGGGCGCGATGAAGACCGAGGAGGCCCGGCGCTACAAGAGCCCGGTGGAGGTTGCGGCGCTGAGCGCGATCCGGCAAAGCCTGGACCCCAAGCGGATCATGAACCCCCGCGTCTTCTTCTGAGCCGCCATGCTGATTGTCCTGTCCCCCGCCAAGGCGATGAACTTCGCCGCGCCGGACAAGCCCCTGCCGATGACCACGCCGGAGATGGGCGAGGACATCGCCCTGCTGTCTGAGACCACCCGCAAGCTGACCGTGGCGCAGGTGAAGCGGTTGATGGGCCTGTCCGACAACCTCGCCAAGCTGAACCGCGACCGCTTCCAGGCCTTTGATCCGGCCATGGAGGAGGGGCTGCAGGCCGCCTTCGCCTTCAATGGCGACGTCTATATGGGCTTCAAGGCTCGGGAACTGGACAAGAAGGCCCTGGCCTTCGCCCAGGATCACGTCCGCATCCTGTCGGGTCTCTATGGCCTGCTGCGGCCCCTCGACGGCATCCAGCCCTATCGGCTTGAAATGGGGACGCGGCTGAAGACCAAGCGCGGTCCCAGCCTCTACGCCTTCTGGGGCGACAAGGTCGCCAAGGCCCTGAACGCCCAGGCCGCCGGTCACAAGGATCAGACCCTGGTGAACTGCGCCAGCCAGGAATATTTCGGCGTCGTGGACCGGTCGGCCCTGACCTTGCCGGTGGTGAATGTGCGCTTCGTGGAGGAGAAGGACGGCGAGTCCCGGGTGATCAGCTTCTTCGCCAAGCGGGCCCGCGGGGCCCTGGCCCGCTACGCCGTCGACCACCGCATCACCAAGGCGGCCGACCTCAAGGCTTTCGACATCGACGGCTACCGGTTCCAGGCCCACGCCTCCACCGACAGCGAGTGGGTCTTCTCCCGCCCGCAACCGCCGCTGATGAGCGCCAAGGCCAAGGCCGCCGCCGACGCTTGACGCAGGGTCCGGCGCGCCGGATGTTCTTTCTAGGGAGCAGTATGGCTTCCGTCAGGGAGAACGCCATGAGTGACGCCGCCACGCTCGACGCTACGGTCAAGACACGCGCCGGATGGGTCGAGGGTTTAGCGCGCGGCCGCCACATGGCTTTCTACGGTATCCCCTACGCCGCCGCCCCGACCGGTCAAACCCGCTTCCGCGCCCCCAAGCCGGCCGGCGCCTGGGCGGGCATGCGCAAGGCGACCGAAAAGGGCTTCGCCGCCCTGCAGACCCCGCACTTCATCCCGGGATTCGCGGCCAGCGGGGCCCAGGATGAGGACTGCCTCAACCTCAACGTCTTCACCCCGGCGACGGACGGCGCCAAGCGGCCGGTGATGGTCTGGATCCATGGCGGCGGCTTCACCCATGGGGCGGGCTACGAACCGCTCTATGACGGCGGGCCCCTGGCCGAGCGCGGCGACGTGGTGGTGGTGTCCCTGAACTACCGGCTGGGCGCTCTGGGCTTCCTGTCGATCCCGGAGGCTGGCATCCCCGGCAATGCGGGCCTGCTCGACCAGGTGGCGGCGCTGAAGTGGGTCGCCGAGAACATCGCGGCCTTCGGCGGCGACCCCGAGCAGATCACCATCTTCGGGGAGTCCGCCGGCTCGGCGGCGGTGGCCTGCCTGGTGGCGATGCCGGCCGCGAAGGGGCTGTTCAAGCGCGCGATCCTGCAGAGCGGCGTGGGTCGCGCGGGTCCGCCGGAGGTCGCCGCCAAGGCCGCCGACAAGTTGCTGGCCGGCCTCGGTCTCGACCGCAGCCAGGTGGTGGACCTGTTTGACCTGCCGGCCGACAAGATCCTGGCGGCCCAGGCCTCGGGCGGCTTCGGACCGGGGAGCGGATTTGGCCCGACCCGGGACCCGGCCTCCCTGCCCGAGGCCCCGATGGTGGTGGTCCGCGACGGCGGGGCCAGGGACGTCGCCCTGCTGATCGGCTCCAACCGCGACGAGGTGAAGCTGTTTGTCCCCGGCCGCCGCGAGCCGATGGCCGATGAGGCCCTGCTGGCGGAGGTCCGCGGACGTCTTCCGAACGCCACCGAGCCGCAGGCCAAGGAACTGATCGAGGTCTACCGCGCCTCGCGAGAGACCAAGGGGCTCCCCACCGACAACCTCGACCTGCTCGACGCCATCAGCAGCGACATGCAGTTTCGCATCGCCGCGACCAAGTTCGCCTCAGCCCAGGCCCCGCACGGCCCGGCCTATCTCTACCTGTTCACCCACGCCTCTCCCGCCCGCCGTGGGGCGCTCGGCGCCTGTCACGCGCTGGAGATGCCCTTCGTGTTCGGCACGACCGGAATCGAGGGGCAGGTGAACTTTGCGGGCGCCGGCCCCGACGTGGAGCGGCTGGAGGGGGAGATCATGGACGCGTGGCTCGCCTTCGCCCGCACGGGAAATCCCAACCATCCGGGCCTGCCCGCCTGGCCCGCCTACGACGCCGCCAGCCGTGACACCATGGTCTTCGACACCGTTGCGTCTACCGTTCAGTCCGATCCCTTCGGCGAGGAGCGGCGGGCGCTGGAGGCGCTGCTCTAACCGGGCTAAGGGTCATCTCCTGAGAACGGCCGTTCCGAGCCGCCGGGGGGAGACAAGCCATGAGCAAGACCGACAGCGGACCGGTGGTCCTGATCACTGGGACGTCCACGGGCGTGGGCCTGCACACCGCCATCGCCTTCGCCCGGGCCGGCTACGTCACCGTGGCCACCATGCGCGATACCTCCAAGAAGAAGGCGCTGCTGGCGGAGGCCAAGGCCGCCGGAGTGAAGGTCAAGATCGAGAAGCTCGACGTCCAGAAGAAGAAGTCCATCGAGGCCTGCGTCGAGAAGGTGATCCGCAAGCACGGCGGCATCGACGTCCTGGTGAACAACGCGGGCGCCGGCTTCCTGGGCAGCCTGGAGCAGACCACCGACGCCGATCTCGAACGCACCATGGCGATCAACTTCTTCGGCGTCTGGCGGATGACCAAGGCGGTGTTCCCGCACATGCGAGAGCGTGGCTCGGGGCGGATCATCTCGGTCACCAGCATCGGCGGCCTGATCGGCCAGCCCTTCAACGACGCCTATTGCGCGGCCAAGTTCGCGGTGGAGGGGATGATGGAGTCCCTGGCCCCCCTGGCGCGGCGGCTCGGTGTGCAGGTCAGCCTGATCGAGCCCGGCCCCATCAACACCGAGTTCGTCAACAGCGTCCGCTCTGCCAGCGACCTCTCGGTCTATGCCCCGCCCTATGACGAGATCGTCGCGAAGTACATGGGCGCCAGCACCAACGTCTTCGCCCAGTACGGCCAGACCGGCGCCGATATCGCCGAGGTGATCCTGGGGGCGGCGACCGCCGAGAAACCCGACTTCCGCTACATCACCTCGGACTTCGCCAGGCAGGTGGTGGGGCCCAAGGTCGTGGACCCCACCGGCAACAGCGTGGTCGACGCCTTCGCTGCCCGGCTTGAGTAGCCGCGCCGCCCGCTTGACGGACCGGGCGTAACCCGGCGTCTCTGCTCCAACACGTACAAGAACCAGAACTGGGAGCAGACGCCATGGCCTACAAACCCTTCGACCTGACCGGCAAGGTGGCCCTTGTCACGGGTGGCAATGGCGGCATCGGGTTTGGCATGGTCGAGGCCCTGGCCCAGTCCGGCGCGGACGTGGTGATCTGGGGCTCCAACCCCAAGAAGAACGCGGACGCCGAGGAGAAGCTCAAGAAGGTCGACGTCCGGGTCCTGACCCAGGTGGTGGACGTCGCCGACGAGCACGCGGTCAAGGCAGGCATGGCCGAAGCGGTCTCCAAGATGGGCCGCATCGACACCGTGATCGCCAACGCCGGGATCGGCGGCGGCGCGCCCTCCTTCTCGGAGTTCTCCACCGAGATGTACCGCAAGGTGCTGTCGGTGAACCTGGACGGGGTGTTCTTCACCTTCCGGGAGGCCTGCAAGCACATGGTCGAGCGGGCCGGCTCCGGTGACAAGGCCGGTGGATCACTTGTGGTGATCTCGTCACTGTCGGCCCTCGACGGGGCGCCCAAGAACGAGGCCTATGCGGCCACCAAGGGCGCCGTGATCTCGATGATCCGCGCCATCGCCGTGGAGCACGCCCGCTATGGCGTGCGGGCCAACGCCATCCTGCCCGGCTGGATCGCCACCGACATGACGGCGGGCGCCCAGGGCAACGACAAGTTCAACGATGCGGTGATCAAGCGGGTGCCCATGCGCCGCTGGGGCCAGCCGGCGGACTTCGGCGGCATGGCGGTCTACCTGGCCTCGGACGCCTCGTCCTTCCACACCGGCGACAGCTTCCTGATCGACGGTGGATACGGCGTCTTCTGAGGATGCGGCGCGCATGACGACGCGCGCCTATTCCGCCCGGCTGGGGGACATCTCCGACGCCCAGTTCCAGCAGGCGCTCGACCGGCTGGACCTGGGCGAGCTCGTCGGCGCGACCGCCGTGCCCTTCGGCCTGTTCGGGCAGAACGTCTTCCTGACCACCAGCCGCGGCGAATTCATCTTCCGCGGCGCCCAGCACGGCGACTGGCAGTTCGCCAAAGAGGTGTTCTTCGCGCGGCTGCTGGCGGAGCGGACGGCCGCGCCGGTGGCCTGGCCGCAGTGGCTGGAGACCTCGCCGGAGATCTTCGGCTGGCCGTACATCGTGGCCCCGCGCCTGCCGGGCCAGCCTCTGGCCGACCCGGCGGTGATCGCGGGACTTTCAGCCGACGACCGCTGGCAGATCGCCTGGGCCCAGGGCGAGACCCTGGCGGCCCTGCAGGCCCTGACCTGGGCGGCGGCGGGGGATTTCGATCTCGCCACCGGTGACATCGTGCCCTTCGAAGGTGGGCATATCGGGCATCTGGTCCGCGAGGTGCGCAAGCTGGTGGCCGACGCCGACGGCTCCGGTTCGCTGACGCCGGAGGACCGCGCCTGGATCGAAGGGGTGCTGCACCAGGCCGCCTTGGTGCGCGACTCCGGACCGGCGGTCTATCTGCACAACGACTTCAGCCTCAACAATGTGCTGGCGCAGCGGCACGACGGGGCCTGGGCGATCACCGGGGTGGTGGACCTGATGACGTCGACCTTCGGCGGCGGGGAAGCCGACCTCTGCCGCCAGGCCGCCAACTACCTGGACCAGGACCCGGCCCTGACGTCGGCTCTGATCGGCGCCTACCGCGGGGCAGGCGGCGGCGGGCCGGACGCGCAATCCCGCGCGCCGCTGTACGTGGTCTATGAGCGGCTGCTGCTCTGGGAGTACTTCACTCGGCCGCCGGAGCGTGCCGGCTGGACGGCGGGCAAGACCTTCAGCGGCTGGGCGCGGCGCAATGTCGAGCGGCTGACCGCCTTACTGTGAGCCGCTGACCCTGGGTCATGGTTTCCTTCCGCGGGCTGCGGCGCCATCCTGCCGCCAACGAGACTTCGGGAGAAAACGCCATGACCCTTCACACCCCGCTTTGCGACCTCCTGGAGGTCAAGCACCCGATCATGCTGGCCGGCATGGGGGGCGTCTCCTATGCCGAGCTGGTGGCCGCGGTGTCCAACGCCGGGGGCTATGGCGTGCTGGGCATGGCCGGCCGCACGCCCGACTTCATCCGCGACGAGATGCGCAAGGTCAAAAGCCTGACCGACAAGCCCTTCGGCGTCGACCTGCTGGCGGCTTCGCCAGAGAGCCTGACCGCCTCGGTGGAGATCATCATCGAGGAGGGCGCCTCCAGCTTCGTGGCGGGCCTGGGCGTTCCCATGCCGATCATGGAGAAGCTCAAGAAGGCCGGCCTCAAGGTGATGGTGGTCTGCGGGGCTGTGAAGCACGCGGTGAAGGCCGAGCAGGCCGGCTGCGACGCGGTGATCTGTCAGGGCGGCGAGGGCGGGGGCCATACCGGCCTCGTCGGCACCATGCCCCTGGTGGCCCAGGCGGTGGAGGCGGTGAAGATCCCGGTGGTGGCGGCCGGCGGCCTCTATGACGGCCGCGGCCTGGCCGCGGCCCTCACCCTCGGCGCGGTCGGCGTCTGGATGGGCACCCGCTTCATCGCCAGCCACGAAGCCCATGCCGGGGAACTCTATCGCCAAACCATCGTCGAGGCCGCCGACGAGGACACCGTCCGTACGCGGTCCTATTCCGGCAAGCCGATGCGGGTGCGCAAGAACCCCTATGTCGAGGACTGGGAAACCCGTCCCCAGGACATCCAGCCCTTCCCCATGCAGGCGATGATCTCCAGCCAGGCTGGCGTCATGGGCGGCATCGGCGGCCAGATCGAGGGCCTGGACGCCGACAAGTCCTGCTTCGCCATGGGCCAGTCGGCGGGCGGCATCCACGAGGTGCTGCCGGCGGCCCAGATCGTGGCCAACCTGATCTCGGAGGCGGAAGCCGCCCTGGCCCGGGCGAGCAAGCTGGTGAAGGTGACGGCCTAGGCTCGGCCGACCACGGGGATCATCGAAACGGTCAGGGTGGAGGCGCGGGGCGCCTCCACCCCTCGTGCGCCGCCGGGCTGGGGGTCAGCCTCGGCGGCGGGGCGGTCGTCCTCCGGGGGAGGTCGGAACGACAGCCTGTCGGTTACGCGGCCAGCCTGGCGGCGGTCTGGGCGATCTTGCGGCCTTGGTAGCGGGCGCCTTCGAGTTCGTTCTCGCTGGGCTGACGCGAGCCGTCGCCGCCGGCGATGGTGGAGGCGCCGTACGGGCTGCCGCCGGTGATCTCATCCAGGGTCATCTGGCCGGCGAAGCCGTAGTCCAGCCCCACCACCACCATGCCGAAGTGCAGCAGGTTGGTGATCACCGAGAACAGGGTGGTCTCCTGGCCGCCGTGCTGGGTGGCCGTGGAGGTGAAGGCGCCGCCGACCTTGCCGTTCAGGGCGCCCTTGGCCCACAGGCCGCCGGCCTGGTCGAGGAAGGCCGCCATCTGGGAGTTCATGCGGCCAAAGCGGGTGCCGACGCCGATGATGATGGCGTCGTAATCCGCCAGGTCCTCGATCCTGGCGATCGGGGCCTCCTGGTCGAGCTTGAAGTGGGCGGCCTTGGCGATCTCTTCGGGGACAGTCTCAGGGACGCGCTTGATGTCCACCGTGGCGCCGGCCTCGCGGGCCCCTTCGGCCACGGCCTTGGCCATGGTTTCGATGTGCCCATAGGCGGAGTGATAGAGGACGAGGACCTTGGTCATGATGGGATTTTCCAGGGGAGGAGAGGGAAGCCGCCCCGGCTTTCACCGGGGCGGGAAGGGGTTCTAGGCGGCGTCGACGAGGACCAGTTCGGCGTCCTCCAGGGCGGTGACCCGGACCGTGGCCTCGTCTCGGATGGCCGCGCCGTCGCGGGCGTGGAGGGTGACGCCATTGACCTCCACCGAGCCGGTGGCGGGCACCAGGTAGCCGAAGCGGTCGGCGCCCAGTTCATATTCGGCGGTCTCGCCCGCCTTCAGGGTGGCGGCCACGACCCGGCCATTGGTGCGGATCGGCAGGACGTCGGTGTCGCCTTCGACGCCGCTGGCCAGGGTCACGAACTTCCCGGCGCGCTCGCCCTTGGGGAAGGGCTTGGCGCCCCAGCTGGGAGCCCCGCCGGTCTTGTTGGGCTGGATCCAGATCTGGAACAGGGTGGTGGGCTCGCTCTCCAGGTTGAACTCGGCGTGGCGGATGCCCGAGCCCGCGCTCATCACCTGGACGTCGCCGGCCTCAGTGCGGCCCTCGTTGCCCAGGCTGTCCTTGTGGGTGATGGCGCCGGTGCGGACATAGGTGATGATCTCCATGTTCGCGTGGGGGTGCGGCGGGAAGCCGGAGTTGGGAGCGATGCGGTCATCATTCCAAACCCGAAGAGGTCCCCAGCCCATGCGCTTGGGATCGTGGTACTCGGCGAAGGAGAAGTGATGCTTGGCGTCGAGCCAGCCGTGGTTGGCGCCGCCGAGGGAGTCAAAGGCTCTGCGTTCGATCATCGCGTGGTCTCCTGTCTCGTGAGGGCCGCTGGCCGAAGGGCCGCGCCGCTGTTGAGAACAAGGTAGCCATCCGCGTACATTCCGAAATAGAAACGATGGAAACAGATCGTTTCGGAAATCGTCATGTCTCGTCTTCCTGATTTCGAGGCCTGGGCTGTGTTCGCCAAGGTGGCCGAGACCGGCGCCTTCGCCCGCGCCGCCGTCGAACTGGAGCTCTCCAAGGCCACGGTGTCCAAGGCGGTGTCGCGGCTGGAGCAGCGACTGGGGACCAGTCTGTTCCACCGCACCTCGCGCAAACTCGCCCTGACCGAAAGCGGTCGCACGGCCCTGGAACGGGCCAGCCGGATCCTGGCCGAGGGCGAGGCGGTGGAGGCCGAGGCCGCCGCCCAGTCGGCGACGCCTCAGGGTCTGGTGCGCCTGGCCGCGCCGATGTCCTTCGGCAACCGGCACCTTGCCCCCCTGCTGCCGGAGTTCCTCCGGCTCTATCCGGAGGTCTCCATCGACCTCAGCCTGTCGGACCAGAAGGTCGACCTCGTGGGGGAGGGGTTCGACCTTGGTCTGCGGATCGGCAACCTGGCCGACTCCTCCCTGCTGTCGCGCCGCCTATGCGGGGTGCGGTTGGTGCTGGTGGGATCGCCGGCCTATCTGGCGGAACACGGCCGGCCCGAGCACCCCCGCGACCTGCTGTTCCACCGGGCCCTGACCTACGCCTATGTCCTGACGCCGGAGGTCTGGAAGTTCGTCCATCCGGACGAGGGGGAGCAATCGGTCACCGTCTCCGGCCCCCTGAAGGTCAACAATTCCGACGCCCTGCTCCCCGCCCTGCGCGAGGGGCTGGGCCTGGCCCTGCAGCCGGAGTTCATTGTCTGGCCCGAGCTGGCGGACGGCACGATCGAGGCGGTGATGTGCGACTGGCGAACCCCGCCTATCGCCCTGCACCTGGTCTCGCCGCCCGGGCGTCTGCGGCCCGCAAGGGTGCGGGTGCTGTACGATTTCCTGGCCGCGCGCCTGGCGACGGCGCCCTGGGCGATGGTTGAGGACTTGGAGCGGGCCTAGGGTTCACCCGCCCACCGTCTTCGTGAACGACCCGAAGCTGCCCAGGCAGCCCTGCCACACGCCCACGTGCTGCTTGGCCTCCTCGGCGGTCATCCGCAGGTTCACGAGGGTGGCGTAGGCGACGTTGGGCTTGCCGTCGTCGGCGAGGAAGGCGCGGCAGGCCACCTGTCCCTTGTTGAATTCGTTGATCTTGCTCAGGTTGACGCCCTTGGCCGAGAAGGCGGTGGAGAAGACCAGGGCGCGGCAGGCCTTTCCCTTGGGGTCGCAGTCCACGTACTGGGCGCCGAAGTCGCCGCCAGGTGTGGTGACGTTCAGGAACACCACGGTGGCCTCGGTCCTCGCGATCTCCGCCTTGGCGTCCATGGTTTTCAGCAGGCCGATCAGGGCCGCGGGATCGCGGAGGTCGAAGGGGCCGGACTTGGCCGGCGCCTTGGCGGGCGTTGCGGCGTGGGCGGCGACCGCCAGGGTGGCGACGACGGCGGCGAGGGTGGCGATGCGCATGACGGGTCCTTGGGTCGACTCGGTCGGGATTTAACCGATTTCCGCGCATCCGGCGGCAGGAGAATGGCGCTCGCCTAGTGCGCGCGACGGGATGACAAAATCGGTGTTCTTCCCTTAAGTGAGGCCATGCGCCGTCTGATGCTCACCCTCGCGCTGGCCGCCGTGGCCTTCCCGGTCCTCGCCCAGGATCGCAGCCCGGCGCAACGCCAAAGCCTCGTGGACCTGGCCTATGTGCTGGGAGAGAGCCATGCCCTGCGCCAGGCCTGCGCCGGGGCCGAGGATCAGTTCTGGCGTACGCGGATGATGAACCTGGTCAGCAACGAGAAGCCCGATGCGGCCCTCGATGGGCGGCTGAAGGAAAGCTTCAACACCGGCTTCGCCTCCCGCCAGACCGAGTTTCAGTCCTGTGGCCCGGCCAGCCGCCGCGCCGAACTGGCCGCCGCCAACCACGGCCTGGATATCTCCAAGCGCCTGGCCAAGGTGATGATCAAGACCGATCGCGAGCCTTTGCCCACCATCTTCGAGATGAACGCGACAGGCGAACAAGCTCCGCGCTAAACTCCCCGGACGTACCGTCGGAGATCCCGTCATGGCCGCTGCGACCATCGCGTCTATCGCCTTCCTAATCCTGGCCCTGGTCATCGTGCTGGGGGCCATCAAGATCGTGCCCCAGGGGCGCGAGTACACGGTGGAGCGGTTTGGCCGCTACACCCGCACCCTGAAGCCGGGCATCTCCTTCCTCACCCCTTTCATCGAGGGCGTGGGCCGGCGCATCAACATGATGGAACAGGTCCTGGACGTGCCGCGCCAGGACGTGATCACCAAGGACAACGTCTCGGTCCAGGTGGACGCCATCGTCTTCATCCAGGTGATGGACGCCGCGGCCGCCGCCTATCGCGTGACCAATCTCGACTACGCCATCACCCAGCTGACCATGACCAACCTGCGCACCGTGGTGGGCAACATGGAGCTGGACGAGGTGCTGAGTCAGCGCGACCAGATCAACACCCGCCTGCTGGACGTCATCGACCAGGCCACCAGTCCCTGGGGGGTGAAGGTGGCGCGCATTGAAATCAAGGACCTGCAGCCGCCGCCGGACATCACCAACGCCATGGCGCGGCAGATGAAGGCTGAGCGGGAACGCCGGGCTGTGATCACCGAGGCCGATGGCGAGAAGCAGGCCGCCATCACCGTGGCCGAGGGCGCCAAGCAGGCCGCCATCCTCCAGGCCGAGGGCCGCCGCGAGGCCGCCTTCCGCGACGCCGAGGCTCGCGAGCGGGCGGCGGGCGCCGAGGCCGAGGCCACCAAGCTGGTGTCGGACGCCATCGCCAGCGGCGACGTCAACGCCATCAACTACTTCGTGGCGCTCAAATACGTGGAGGCCTTCGCCAAGCTGGCCGAGAGCCCGCAGCAGAAGACGGTGATCGTGCCGGCCGACATGGGGTCCCTGGTGGGTTCCATCGCCGGCATTGGCGAGCTGGTGAAGTCGATCCAGTCCGATAGCCCGCCGCCACGCCCGCCGCAGCCGGCGCCCCAGCCGCGTCCTCCGCAGCCGCCGCGCGCCACGGCGGTTCCCAGGGCAGGGAGCTGACCCCATGGACGGCCTGATCCAACTGGTGGCCGCCAACCCGTTCTGGGTGTGGGCGGCCATCGGCGCCCTGATCCTGGCGACCGAGGTCTCCACCGGCTCGGGCTGGCTGCTGTGGCCGGCGGCCAGTGCGGCGGCCGTCGCCGTGGCGGCCCTGCTGTTTCCGCAGATGGGCTGGGTCGGGGCGATCGGCCTCTATGCCGGCCTGACCATCGTCACCACCCTGCTGGCTCGACGCTACTGGCGCCCGAGCCCGGCCGACGAATCCCAGGACATCAACGACAACATCTCCCGCCTGGTGGGCCACCACGGCCGGGCGGCGGCGACCTTCCACGACCGCGCGGGCCGAGTGTTCATCGATGGCAAGGAATGGGCGGCGGAGCTGGAGGAGGACGCGGTCCTCGCCCCAGGCGCCCCCATCGAGGTCACCGGGATCAACGGGGCGTTGCTGCGGGTGCGCCCAGCTCGCTGATCTCCGACAGGAAGATTCGCAGGGCCCTCAGGAATGGGGTCACCGCCCGGAATTCATCGTCGGTGAACCCCTCGCGCAGGGCTTCGGTCTTGGCCTTCATGTCCTTCATGATGGCGCTGGACACCTCGAGCCCGGCCCGGGTGATCTTGACCCGCTTCTTGCGCCGGTCGTCGCAGTCGGCCAGCACGGCGACAAAGCCCATCTTCTCCAGCTTCTGGAGGAGGTTGGTGATCGCGCCCTTGGTCATCAGCATGATGCGTGCGAGCTCGGCCGGGGTCTGGCCGTCGCCATACCGCATGAACCACTGCAGCAACTCGAACTGGGCATGGGTCATGCCCTCAGGCAGGTGCCTGGTCACCGCGGCGCGCAGATAGTGCTCGATGGCCCCGATCTCGGTGAACACCTGGACGTAAGGATGCGCCTGGGCGGCCGGCCCATTGCGAAGGTCTGGTGTCAGCAAGGCGGTCTCCATATCGTTCACTGTTGAACGACATGGGTTGTCGTAACGTAAGCTTCAACCCCAAAAGACCCACGTTCTTTCGAATCCGGCGAGACTGTGACTTCAAGGCGACGCGGCCTGATGGGCTAGGCGCGCGCCTTCAGGGCTTCCTTCAGCCCCTTGCCGGCCAGGAAGTCGGCATGCTCGTTGAGCGCATGGCCGGCGTGACCCTTGACCCAGCGCCAGTCGACGGTGTGGCGGTCGCGGGCGGTGTCGAGACGCCGCCACAGGTCTTCGTTCTTCACCGGCTTCTTGTCGGCGGTCTTCCAGCCGCGCTTCTTCCAGCCGTGGATCCACTCCGAGATGCCCTTCATGACGTAGGTGCTATCGGTGTGCAGCTCGACGTCGCAAGGCTTGGTGAGGGCCTCCAGCGCCTGGATGGCGGCCATCATCTCCATACGGTTGTTGGTGGTGTCGGGCTCGCCGCCGCAGATGTCCTTGCGGTGGCCGCCGGAGATCAGCACCGCGCCCCAGCCGCCGGGGCCCGGGTTCCCCGAGCAGGCGCCGTCGGTATAGATCACCACCTTGGTCCCGCTCACGCCGGGGCGCCGAACAGGACGAGGTCGGGCGCGGCGCGGTGGACCGCCAGCTTGCGCTCGTATTCCAGCGGGTCCTTGGGACGTACCAGGGCGCCGGCCGGGGTCGCCCCCCAGGCCTCCAGCCGGGTCAGGAAGAACCGCATGGCCGCGCCGTGGGCCAGGGCGGGCAGAGCCTGGCGCTCGGCGGCGCTCAGGGGACGCAGGCTCTCATAGCCGGCCACCAGGGCCCGGGCCGAGGTGATGTTGAAGCTTCCGTCGGCCTCGAAGCACCAGGCGTTCAGCGCCACGGCCACGTCGTAGGCCAGCGCGTCGACGCAGGCGAAATAGAAGTCGATGGCGCCGGCGAACTTGCCCGCGGTGAAGAACACATTGTCCGGGAAATAGTCGGCGTGGATGACGCCGGTCGGCAGGCCCTGCGGCCAGGCGGCGGCCAGGCGGTCGAGGTCGCCGCTGATGGTGGCGGCCAGCCCTGGCTTCAGGCCGTCTGCGGCTTCGCGCAGGGTGGCGAACAGCGGCGCCCAGGAGGCCTGGCCCAGGTCATTGGCCCGCGTCCCCGGAAAACCCTGGGCGGCCTGGTGCAGCCGCGCCAGGCCCTCACCCGCCTCGCGGCAGTGGTCGACGGTGGGACGTCGAACCGACAGGCCCGGCAGGAACTCGACGATGGCCGCGGGCTTGCCGCGCACCCGCTTGATGGTCACGCCATTGCGGTCGGCCAGGGGGGCGGCGCTGGGGAAGCCGTGTTGGGCCAGCCAGCGCATCAGGTCGAGGAAGAAAGGAAGTTCCTCCTCCCGCATGCGCTTCTCGTAGACCGTCAGAAAATAACGGCCGCCGGTGGTCTCCAGCAGGAAGTTGGAGTTCTCCACGCCCTCGGCCATGCCCTTGAAGGCGAGCGCCGTGCCGATGTCGTAGTCGGCGAGCAGGAGGGCGAGCTCCTCATCATTGATGTCGGTATAGACGGCCATGCTGGCTCGGATGGGGGAGCCCGGGCCGGGCGTCAAGCCTTGGCGACCACCCACAGGTCCTGACCGCCGTCATAGTCGGCGGGCGTCGCCCAATTGCCCTTGTGGAAGGACACCAGGGCCAGGCCGGCCTGGGCGATGGCGCGGGCCAGGGCCTGCTGGTCATGGGCGATGGCGCGCTCGGGGCTGCGGGGGTCCACGACGCTGGACGTTGCGTCATAGGGCTGGAAGTCGAACAGCGGGGCCTCCGCCTCGCGGGGCGAGAAGGCGGTGAAGGCGAACCGGCCGCCCGGCTTCAGCACCCGGGCCGCCTCCCGCAGGTAGTGGCTCATGGCCCCGAAGCGCATGTGGGTGAAGACCGACATGGCGAAGGCCACATCCACCGAGGCGCTCTCGGCGGGAAAGGCCACCTCGTCCTCCGCGATGGATCCGCCGCGGTTGTAGTCGCCGTTCCAGACGTCGAGGTGGACGAAGGTGAGCTGCGGGTAGCGACGCCTGCACATGCCGACCGCCGCCCTGGAGAGGTCGAACCCGGTATAGGGATGGTCGGTCAGATGGTGCGCCATCCGCCCGGTGCCGCAGCCGATGTCCAGCACCGCATCGCCAGACTTGAGGGCCGCATAGGTCTTCAGCCAGCCCACAGCCTGCAGGCCGATGGCGTAGTGGTCGCCGTTGCCGACATTGTGGATCACGCTCCACGGGTCGCCCGGCCGGCGGGTCGGCAAACTCTTGATGTCCAGCCACAGGCCAGACAGGGCGCGCCGCAGGGGCGGTGGGGCGTAGGCGGCCAGCGCCCGGATCGTCGCCATCAGCCTTCCACCAGCACCCGGGGGAGCTTGAAGCTGACGGTCTCGCGGACGGCGTCGACCTCCTCCACCGTCACGTCGAACACCGCGCGCAGCGCGTCGATCACGCCCTGAACCAGCACCTCGGGCGCCGAGGCGCCGGCGGTGACGCCGACGGTCCGGGCGCCGTCGATCCAGGCGAGGTCGAGGAAGCTTGCATCGTCGATCAGGTGGGCCTGGGCCACGCCCTCGCGCTTGGCCACCTCCACCAGCCGCACCGAGTTGGAGGAATTGGCCGACCCCAGCACCAGCAGGACGTCGCTGCGGGCGGCCACGCTCTTGACCGCCTCCTGGCGGTTGGTGGTAGCGTAGCAGATGTCTTCCTTGTGCGGGGCCGAGATCTCCGGGAACCGTTCGCGCAGGGCCGCCACGATGGCCGCGGTGTCGTCCACCGACAGGGTCGTCTGGGTGGCGAAGGCGACGTTGGTGGCATCCCTGGGCGTGAAGGCGCGCGCGTCCTCCACCGTCTCGATCAGGGTGACGGCCCCCTCGGGCAGCTGGCCCATGGTGCCGACGACCTCCGGGTGGCCGGCATGGCCGATCAGCACGATCTCCATGCCGGCGTCGTAGTGGCGCTGGGCCTCCACATGGACCTTGGAGACCAGGGGGCAGGTGGCGTCGAGATAGAGCATGTTGCGCGACTTCGCGTCGGCGGGCACCGACTTGGGCACACCGTGGGCCGAGAACACCACCGGACGGTCGGTGGGACACTCGTCCAGCTCCTCGACGAAGACGGCGCCCAGAGCCTTCAGCCTGTCCACCACATGGCGGTTATGGACGATCTCGTGGCGCACATAGACCGGGGCGCCGTACTTCTCGAGCGTGCGTTCCACGATCTGGATGGCGCGGTCGACGCCGGCGCAGAAGCCGCGCGGGGTGGCGAGCAGGACCGTCAGGGGGCGGCGGGCGCGGGTCGGTTCGGACATGACACCAAACTAGGCGTCCGGAGCTTCCACCGCCAGCCGCGTTGCGGCCTCAATCGATAGCCAGTAGTACAGGGCCGACCGCGCGGACCTCCGCGCCCTGTTCCTCTGTCTGGACGACCCCATGCGCCGTTCCCTTCTGCTCGCCGCCTGCGCCTTCATGGCGACTGCGATCGCCCTGCCCGAAATCGCCCTGGCCCAGGGCTCGCCGCGCCGCGACCAGCAGCGCCAGGAGCAGGAGGCCGCCAAGAAGAAGAAATCCAAGGAAGAGTGGAACGACGTCCAGGCGCCGCTCCAGGCCCTGCGCAACGCCGGCCCGTGCCCCTTCGTGAAGGTACTCTACGACGCCGGCCGCTACATCGAGTTCAAGGACGACAAGGAAGCCTCGGCCAATGTCGCCTATTCGGGCGAGATCCAGGGCATCTCGGCCGGCTGCGCGTACAAGGACGACCAGCCGATCCAGGTCGAGATGGAAGTGCTGTTCGAACTGGGCAAGGGCCCACAGGCCCAGGGCTCGTCCAAGAACTATCGTTACTGGGTGGCCGTCACCAAGCGCAACGAGGCGATCATCGCCAAGCAGTACTTCGACCTGCCAGTCAGCTTCGACGCCGGCCAGGATCGCGTCTACGCCACCGAAAAGATGGCGCAGATCACCATCCCGCGCGCCAAGGACACCACCAGCGGCGCCAATTTCGAAATCCTCGTCGGCTTCGACGTGACGCCGCAGATGGCGGCCTTCAACCGTGACGGCAAGCGCTTCCGGGTGAACGCGGGCACGGCGGCCGTCGCCGCGGCGGGGACGACCGACCGTCAATGAGCGATCTGAAACGGGGCCTGAGCGAAGCGGTCGCCGCCGCCTTCGCCGCCGCGGGCCTGCCGGCTGAGCTCGGACGCGTTACGCCGTCCGACCGGCCCGACCTCGCGGACTTCCAATGCAATGGCGCCCTGGCCGCGGCCAAGACCGCGCGCCGCGATCCCCGCGAGATCGCCGCCGGGGTCACCGCGACCCTGGCCGCTGATCCGCGCCTGTCCGCCGTCGAGATCGCCGGGCTTGGCTTCATCAACATGCGGGTCTCCGACACCGCGCTTTCCGAGCGCGCCAACGAGATCGCCGCCGATCCGCGCCTGGGCGCGTCTGTGGTCGAGGCCCGTCGGCGCATCCTGGTGGACTATGCCGGCCCCAACGTGGCCAAGCCGATGCATGTGGGCCACCTGCGCTCCTCCATCATCGGCGAGGCCATCAAGCGCATCTACCGGTTCCGTGGCGACCTGGTGGTGGGGGACGCCCACTTCGGCGATTGGGGCTACCAGATGGGCCTCATCATCGGCGCGGTGATGGACGAGGACCCCTTCATCAAGGCCCTTGTGGAGCAGCTCAACGGCCGCAATCAGCCGGTGTCGGCGGAGGAGGAGAAGACCGCCTTCGCCGCCCTGCACGACCGGGTCAGCCTGG
The DNA here is from genome assembly GCF_042714595.1 of Phenylobacterium ferrooxidans. Lineage (NCBI taxonomy): Bacteria > Pseudomonadati > Pseudomonadota > Alphaproteobacteria > Caulobacterales > Caulobacteraceae > Phenylobacterium > Phenylobacterium ferrooxidans. The sequence continues at coordinate 39,591 of NZ_JAOTJD010000037.1, forward strand.
AGGATCTCGACCGCCTCTATCCCCTGGCCGCGGCCAAGGGTAAGGCCGATATCGAGTACCGCGAGCGGGCCCGCCGGATGACCGCCGAGCTTCAGGCCAAGGCGTCCGGTTATCACCTGCTCTGGCGACACTTCGCCCGCGTGACCAAGGTCGCTCTGGAGCGGGACTTCCACGCCCTGGGGGTCGATTTCGACCTCTGGAAGGGTGAGAGCGACGTCGACGATCTGATCGCGCCGATGGTCAAGGAACTGGACGCCAAGGGCCTGCTGGTGGACGACCAGGGCGCCCGGATCATCCGCGTGGCGCGCCAGGGCGACAAGCGCGACCTGCCGCCCCTGCTGGTGGTCTCGTCGGAGGGCTCGGCCATGTACGGCACCACCGATCTGGCCACCGTGCTGGACCGGGAGAGGAGCTTCGATCCCGACCAGGTGCTCTATGTCGTGGACCAGCGTCAGGCCGACCATTTCGAGGTGGTGTTCCGCGCCGCATACCTGGCCGGCTATGCGCCGGAGGGCAGCCTGGAGCACATCGGCTTCGGCACCATGAACGGGACCGACGGCAAGCCCTTCAAGACCCGCGAGGGCGGGGTGCTGAAGCTCAACGACCTGATCGAAATGACCCGCACCAAGGCGCGCGAGCGCCTGCGGGAGGCCGACCTCGGCGCGGAGCTCGACCCCGACGCCTTCGACGACACCGCCCACAAGGTGGCCGTCGCGGCCCTGAAGTTCGCCGACCTGCAGAACTTCCGCGGCACCTCCTACGTCTTCGACCTCGACCGCTTCTCCAGCTTCGAGGGCAAGACCGGCCCCTATCTGCTGTACCAGGCGGTCCGCGTGAAATCCCTGCTGCGCAAGGCGGCCGATCAGGGTGTCGCCACCGGCCCGATCACCGTGTCCGATCCGGCCGAGCGGGACCTCGTCCTGCTGCTGGACGCCTTCGACCAGGCGCTCACCGACGCCTATGAGAAGCGCGCGCCGCACTTCGTGGCCGAGCACGCCTTCAAGCTGGCCCAGGCCTTCAGCCGCTTCTACGCCGCCTGTCCGATCCTCATCGCCGAACCGGTGGTCCGATCCTCGCGCCTGGCCCTGGCGGAGACCACCCTGCGCCAGCTGGAGCAGGCCCTGGACCTGCTGGGCATCACCGCGCCGGCCCGGATGTAGTCGCTCCTGGATGCTCCCCTACTGGGGGAGCTGTCAGCGAAAAGGCTCTCTTCGGCGCCTCCTCCACACCAAGTCCCGATGGTCTTGAGCCTCTGCGACTTCCCGCATTGACTCGCGCTCCCCCTTCGAACAGGTTCCGCCTCGACTCTCGCGGGAGAGACCGGGCCCCGAGCCCGGAGCCGAAGGCGCAACCGCCCCGGAAACGCTCAGGCAAACGGACCGCGAAGGCTGATGAACGCTGGAAAGTAGCGGCCCTGACAGGCCGCTCGCCGAAGGAGCAAGGGTGGGGTCTCCCGCCTGAAATCTCTCAGGTCCAAGGACAGCGGGGGCAGGGCGACGGCGGAGCTTTTCCGTCGGCGTCTGCAATCGTCAGCCGGAGTCTAATGCGTGACCGATGAAGCCCTGAAGACCACCCCGCTCGCCGCCGCGCACGTGGCCGCCGGCGCGCGCATGGTGCCTTTCGCGGGCTATTCCATGCCGGTCCAGTACAAGGACCGCGTGCTGAAGGAGCATCTCTGGACCCGGGAGCATGCCGGCCTGTTCGACGTTTCCCACATGGGCCAGGCCCGGCTGCGCGGCGTCTCGCCGCTCTCGGCCTTCGAGGAGATCACCCCCGGCGATTTCATCGGCTTGAAACCCGGCAAGCAGCGCTACTCGGTCCTGCTCAACAAGAAGGGCGGGGTGATCGACGACCTGATGGCCGCCCGGCCCGACGACGACGGCCTGTTCGTAGTGGTCAACGGCGCCTGCAAGGACAACGACTTCAAGGTCATTGACAGCGAACTGGCCGGCCAGGTCACGATCGAACGTCTCGAGAGCCGCGCCCTGCTGGCGATCCAGGGGCCCGAAGCCGCCGCCGTCATCGGCCGCCACCTGCCCGCCGCCCAGCGCATGGTGTTCATGGACTCGCGCGCCATGCCGGGCTTTGGGACCAACATCCTCATTTCGCGCTCGGGCTACACCGGCGAGGACGGCTACGAAATCTCCGTGCCGGGCCATCTGGCCGAGACGATCTGGAACTTGCTGCTGGAGGACGAGCGCGTGCGGCCCATAGGCCTGGGCGCGCGGGATTCCCTGCGCCTGGAGGCCGGCCTGCCGCTCTACGGACATGACGTGGACGAGACCGTCAGCCCCATCGAGGCCGACCTCGCCTTCGCCGTCTCGGTGAAGCGCCGCGAGGCACGAGACTTCCCCGGCGCCGCGCGCATCGCCAAGGAGCTGGCCGACGGCCCGTCGCGCAAGCGTGTCGGCCTGCGGGTGCTGGAAGGCGCTCCGGCCCGCGAGGGCGCGGAAATCGCCGACGGCGCCGGCGCCGTGGTCGGCGTCATCACCTCGGGCGGGTTCTCCCCCAGCCTGGGCTATCCCATCGCCATGGGTTTCGTGCCGCCGGCCCTGGCCGCGCTGGGAACCCAGTTGAAAGTCATCGTCCGGGGCAAGCCGCAGGCCGCCGAGGTCGTGCGCATGCCCTTCGTTCCCCATCGCTACGTCCGCAAGATCTGAGGAGATCACCTGATGCGTTTCACCAAGGATCATGAGTGGGTCGTCCTCGAGGGCGACGTGGCCACCATCGGCATCACGGCCTACGCCGCCGAACAACTGGGCGACGTGGTGTTCGTCGAGACCCCCGACGTGGGCAAGACCGTGAAGGCCGGCGACGGCCTGGCGGTGGTGGAGAGCGTGAAGGCGGCCTCGGACGTCTACGCCCCCATCTCGGGCGAGGTGGTCGAGGCCAATACCGAGCTGGGCGACGCGCCCGAGACCGTCAACGCCACGCCGGAGTCCGGCGGCTGGTTCGCCAAGCTGAAGATCGCCGACAAGGGCCAGTATGACGCCCTGATGGACCGCGACGCCTACGAAACCTATCTCGGGACCCTGTAAGCACCCATGCGTTACCTGCCCCTGACCCCGGCCGACCGGGCCGAGATGCTCGGCGTCATCGGCGCGGCCACCATTGACGACCTCTTCGTCGATGTCCCCGACGCCGCCCGCAAGGCCGACCTCTTCGATCTGCCGCTGCATGCCGGCGAGATGGAGGTGGAGCGCGCTCTTTCGGCCCTGGCGGCCAGGAATCGTCCGGCCGGGGCGGGGCCGTTCTTCTGCGGGGCAGGGGCCTACAAGCACCATGTGCCGGCGACGGTGGACCACATCATCCAGCGGTCTGAGTTCCTCACCAGCTACACGCCCTACCAGCCGGAAATCGCCCAGGGCACTCTGCAGGTGCTGTTCGAGTTCCAGACCCAGGTGGCGGCCCTGACCGGGCTCGAGGTGGCCAACGCGTCGATGTACGACGGCTCCACCGCCTGCGCCGAGGCCGTGATGATGGCCCAGCGGGTCACCCGCCGGAAGAAGGCGGTGCTGTCGGGCGGCCTGCACCCGCACTATGCGGCGGTCACCCAGACCATCGCCCATGCCGAGGGCATGGACATCACCCGCCAGGCCGTGGCCATCGACGCCGAGGCCGACGTGCTCTCGGCCATCGACGCCGAGACCGCCTGTGTGGTGGTCCAGACCCCCAACGTGTTCGGCGTCGTCACCGACGTGAGCAAGATCGCCGAAGCCGCCCACGCCGCCGGAGCCCTGCTGATCGTGGTGACCACCGAGGCGGTTTCCTACGGCCTGCTGAAGTCGCCCGGCGAGATGGGCGCGGACATCGCCGTGGGGGAGGGCCAGTCCATCGGGGTCGGCCTGAACTATGGCGGCCCCTATATTGGGCTCTTCGCGGCGCGTGAGAAGTTCGTGCGCCAGATGCCGGGCCGGCTCTGCGGCGAGACCGTGGACGCCGAAGGCGCCCGCGGCTTCGTCCTGACGCTGTCGACCCGCGAGCAGCATATCCGCCGCGAGAAGGCGACCTCCAACATCTGCACCAACTCGGGCCTCTGCGCCCTGGCCTTCACCATCCACATGACCCTGCTGGGGGAGCGCGGCCTGCGCGAGCTTGCGGCCCTGAACCACAGCCGGGCCCGTGAACTGCGCGAGGCGCTGGCCGCCGTGCCGGGGGTCGAGATCCTGTCGCCGCGGTTCTTCAACGAGTTCGCCATCCGGGTCCCCGGCAAGGCCACCGATGTCGTGGAGGCCCTGCTGGCCGACGGCGTGGTGGCCGGCGTGCCCTTCAGCCGCCTCGACCCCAAGGCCGGGATGGACGACGTGCTGCTGGTGGCCGCCACCGAAACCACGACGCGGGATGATATCGCCGCCTTCGCCAAGGCTCTGAAGGGGAGGACCGCCTGATGGCCATGTCCAATATCGGTCGCCCGACCCAGCCCCAGGCCGCCGGGGCATCTTCCGCCCACACCTCGCTCACCGGCGCCCGCGGGCTGCTGCAGGACGAGGCCCTGATCTTCGAGATGGACGGCTGGGACAAGACCGGCGTCGATTTCGAGCTGCCCAACGAAGACGCCTCGGACCTGGGCGACCTGGTCCGCACCGCGCCTATCGGCCTGCCGGGACTGTCGGAGCCCGAGGCCATGCGCCACTTCGTGCGCCTGTCCCAGAAGAACCACGCCATCGACCTGGCCCTCTATCCGCTGGGCTCATGCACGATGAAGCACAATCCGCGGCTCAACGAGAAGATGGCTCGCCTGGCCGGCTTCGGCGACCTGCACCCGATGGCGCCCCAGTCGACGACCCAGGGCGCCCTGGAGCTGATGGACCGCCTGGCCCACTGGCTGAAGACCCTGACCGGCATGCCGGCCGTCGCCCTGTCGCCCAAGGCCGGCGCCCACGGCGAGCTGTGCGGCCTGCTGGCCATCAAGGCCGCTCACGAGGCCAAGGGCCAGGGTCATCGCCGCACCGTCCTGGTGCCCACCTCCGCCCATGGCACCAACCCGGCCACCGCGGCCTTTGTCGGTTATGACGTCACCGAGATCGCCCAGACCGCCGACGGCCGGGTCGACCTGGCCGACCTGGAGGCCAAGCTGTCGCCGGAGGTGGCGGCGATCATGGTCACCAATCCCAACACCTGCGGCCTGTTCGAGCGCGACATCATCGAGATCGCCCGCCTGACCCACGCGGCCGGGGCCTATTTCTATTGCGACGGCGCCAACTTCAACGCCATCGTCGGTCGGGTTCGCCCGGGCGACCTGGGCGTCGACGCCATGCACATAAACCTGCACAAGACCTTCTCCACGCCCCACGGCGGCGGCGGCCCCGGTGCGGGTCCGGTGGTGCTGTCAGAGGCCCTGGCGCCCTATGCGCCGACCCCCTGGGTGGTGAGCGCGGGCGGGGGCTTCAAGCTGGTGGAGGAGGCGGAGGATGAGGCCGCCGACACCTTCGGCCGCATGGTGGCCTTCCATGGCCAGATGGGCATGTTCGTGCGGGCCTATGCCTACATGCTCAGCCACGGGACCGATGGCCTGCGCCAGGTCGCCGAGGACGCGGTGCTCAACGCCAACTACATCAAGGCCAAGCTCTCGCCGGTGATGACGCCCGCCTTCCCGGATGGGCCCTGCATGCACGAGGCCCTGTTCGACGACAGCTGGCTTGAAGGGACCGGGGTCACCACGCTCGACTTCGCCAAGGCGATGATCGACGAGGGCTTCCACCCCATGACCATGTACTTCCCCCTGGTGGTGCATGGCGCGATGCTGATCGAGCCGACGGAGACAGAGTCCAAACAGGAGCTGGACCGATTCTGCCACGCCCTGACCCTCTTGGCCCAGGCCGCCAAGGCCGGCGACGTCGAGCGGTTCACAGGCGCGCCCTACCTCGCCCCGATGCGACGCCTGGATGAGACCCAGGCGGCTCGCAAGCCCCGGTTGACGTGGCGCCCAGAGCCCACAGCTGTGTCTCCGGCGCCAATGGCGGCTGAATAGCAGCGGTCTGGACAAAATTTAACCCGCCCGAGCCTTTACGATTCGCTCGCAGGTTCTCATACCTGTTGAGCGCGGTGGCCGAACGACCTCCCCAGATCGAGCGGGCCGCGCATTCCAGGTTGAATATCTAGCCCTACGCCATCTCTGGTGCGCGCCGCTTCGCGCGCCGGTGACGGATCGGCCAAACCTGGCTCGCCGGGGTTTGGGCTCAGGGGAAAGTGTGGCTCCGGCGCCGCGCGATCCCTGAAATGAGCATAAACCTTAAAATTTAACGCGGACGTCGCCTTTACGCCTCTCTTGTGCGTTCGCATATGCGCTTAACGACGACCGCCTGTCCTCCCCCGAACAGGCGCGCGTCAGAACCCCTGGTTTGAACCAAAGTGTCCTACGCCATGCCCAGCATGCGCGCCCTGCGCGCCTCCGACGAATTGGCCCGCGAGCTGGTGGCTCGGCTGGTGCGCGTCGGCTTGGCTTCGCTCGGGGTGCTCATCGTGCTGGCGGGAATCGCGGTGGCGCCCCTGCCGGGCCCCGGCGGCCTCCCGGTGATCGTGGTCGGATTGATGCTGCTGCTGCGCAATTCGTTCAAGGCGCGCCGCACCTTCGTCCGCTTCCAGCATGCTCACCCGAAGATGGTCTTCCCCATCCGCCGGCTGCTGCGTCGCGAACCGGAGATCCTGCTGGTGTCCTGGCAGCAGGTCCTGCGCATCGAGCGTCTTATTGTGCCGCGCAAGCTGCGCTTCGCGATCAAGACCCGCCGGCGCTTCCGCCGCCGCTAGGCTCGGAACGAAAAACCCCTCCGCGAAGGAGGGGTTCTCTAGCTCAGAGGCGTCGAACCGGTCCTCCGCGGAGGACCGGTTCAAGCCTATTGCATCTTGGTGGCCAGCTGGCCCAGCGCCCCGTCGATCATGGGATCGGTGCGCATGGCGGCGAGCCGGTTGGTGAGCACCACCTCGGCGGCGGCCACAGCCAGGTCGGCGGCGGCGGCGCGAACCTCGGCGGCGGCCTGGGCCTCGGCGTTGGCGATCCGGCGTTCGGCCATCAGCTGGCGTCGCGCCAGGCTTTCGTCCAGCTTGGCCTTGGCGTCGGCGGCGTAGAGCGCGGCCTGTTCCTCGGCCGCTGCCAGCATTTCCTTGGCCTGGGCCTCGGCGCGGATCCGCTCGGCCTTGAGTTCGGCCAGCAGGCGCTGGGCTTCCTCACGGATGCGGGCGGCCTCGTCGAGGTCGGACTGGATCTTGGCGCTCTGGGCGTCAAGGTTGGCGTTGATCAGCTTCGGCGCCTTGGCCCCGAAGATCACGATGCCGAGGAAGATCAGCAGGCCGACGCCGACCCACATCTCCGCTTCGGCGGGGTTCAGGAAAGCGGGCATCAGACGGCTCCTTGGGCGGCCAGGGCCGCATTGACCTCGGCCGTCGACAGCTTCTGACCGGTCAGCTTCTCGACGATGGCCTGGGCCGTGTCGGCGGCGATGCCACGGACATTGGTCATGGCTTGGTCGCGAAGCCCGCGGATGCGGGTCTCGGCTGCGTCCATCTGGGCCTGGAGACGGTCGTCCTCCGCTTTCTGGCTGGTCGCCAGGTCGGAAGCCGCCTTGGTCTTGGCGTCGGAGGCGAGCCGGCGAGAGCGGCTGTGGGCTTCGGCGATCTCGGCCTGGGCCGCGGCGGCTTGCGCCTCGGCTTCGGCCTGCACGCTGCGGGCCTCGGTGACGGCGGCCGCGATGGTGGCCGCCCGGTCGTCCTTGATCTTGCGGAGCCGCGGCACGAAGACCTTGGCCAGCAGGGTGTAGAGGACGGCGAAGATCAGGAAGAGCCAGACGATCTGGCCGCCCCAGTACTCGAACTTGAACTGAGGCAGGCCACCGCTGTCGGCGCCGTGGGCGGCGACTTCCGTCGTGCCGGCCGGGCCATGGCCCGGCGCAGCGTCAGCGGCGGTGTGACCGTCGCGGAGGTCCGCGGTCGGCGGTGATGTGGTCTCGGCGGCCATAAGGCTTGAACGTCCCTAAAACGCAGGCTGAGGACGCCGGGAAGGCGTCCCCATCACCCTGCGGATCTTGGCTTAGGAGAACAGGATGAGCAGGCCGAGCACGAAGGCCAGGATGCCCAGGGCTTCGGTCAGGGCGGCGCCCAGGATCAGGTTGGTGAACTGGCTGCCGGCGGCCGACGGGTTGCGCGTGGCGCCCGCCAGGAAGTGGCCGAAGATGGTGCCAACGCCGATGCCCGCGCCGATCATGCCGAGGGTCGCGAGGCCCGCGCCGATGTACTTAGCCGATTCCGCGTCCATAGTTTTCAGTCCCGTTTGTAGGTTGAGAGAGGGTGTTGGTGAGTTCGGCGATCAGTGGTGATGGCCGAGGTTGACCACGTCGTTGAGATAGACGCAGGCCAGAACTGCGAAGACGAAGGCCTGGAGGAAGGCCACCAGGAACTCCAGCGCCGTCAGCGCCACGACGCCGCCCAGCGAGAGGGCCGCGCCGGGGATGCCCAGCAGGCCCAGACCGCCCCCGGCCGCCATGGCGCCCAGGGAGACGACGAAGCCCGCGAAGACCTTCAGGGCCACGTGGCCGCCCAGCATGTTGCCGAACAGACGCAGGGCCAGGGTCACCGGGCGCAGGACGAAGGAGATGATCTCGATCGGGGTGACCAGGATCAGCATGTACCAGGGGATGCCGGCCGGAACGAACAGCTTGTACATGTTCGCGCCGTTGCGCAGCACGCCGTAGCCGATCACCAGCAGCATGGTCATGACCGCCAGGGAGGCGGTGACCGCCAGCTGGGAGGTGGCCGTGAACACCAGGAACAGCCCGAGCACGTTCATCGCCAGGATGAACAGGAACAGGGTGAACACGAAGGGGAAGAACTTACGGCCCTCGGGGCCGATGATGCCGGCGACAAGGTCGTCGATATAGCCGAACACCCCTTCGCCGATCACCTGCATGCGGCCAGGCACGATGGCGGCCTTGGCGGTGGCGACGGCGAAGAACACCACGACGAGAGTCGCGGCGATCAGCATCGAGACCGTGGAATTGGTGATCGACAGGTCGATCGCCCCAATACCCGGAACGGAAATAGCGGGGAGATCCACGACCTTGTGGATCTCGAACTGGTGCATCGGGTCGGCCATGCCGCCTCGAACTCCTTTAATCTTCCTCGTCGTCGGAATCCGGGAGGTCCTTTGGGGGCCCCCATTCTTCCGCCGCTTCGGCAGCCATCCGCTGAGCCGAATTTACGGCCATCCAAATCGAAATACCGAAGCCCGAGAGGACGCCGACAATCATCCCCCAAGGCGCTGTCTTTAGAACAGCGTCCGCCCCGGCGCCAAAACCCAGTCCGACAAACACGCCGCCGATCAGCACGCCCATGAGGCGATAGCCGTATCCGGCGGCTTGCGAACCGTAATCGCGCGGGGTCTGGACCGTCCGCGCCTCTAGCGCGGCGGCCCTTTCGTCGAGGCGCTTGATTTCCTCGTCGCGCGAATTTTCCGGCTGCGGCATGCGTTATGGCCTAAGTGACGACGACAACGCCCGCCGCGGCCGGGGCTTCAAGTCGCGCGGAACCTATAGAGCCGGGCCGAATGCGTCAAGGCAGGGAAATGCCTACATAAACTGCTGATTTCGCTGATGATTCCTTGACGTGTCGGCGACTCTGCATACCGCCCCGTTCAAACCCGGACTACTGGGCCGCCATCGCCTCGGCCTGACGCAGGTCCACCGAGACCAGTTGGCTTACGCCGCGCTCGGCCATGGTGACGCCGAAAAGCCGGTCCATCCGGGCCATGGTCACCGGATTGTGGGTGATGGCGATGAAGCGGGTCTGGGTCCGACGGCGCATCTCGTCCAGCAGGTTGCAGAAGCGGTCGACATTTGCGTCGTCCAGCGGCGCGTCCACCTCATCCAGCACGCAGATGGGCGCCGGGTTGGCCAGGAACACCGCGAAGATCAGGGCCGCCGCCGTCAGGGCCTGCTCGCCGCCGCTCATCAGGCTCATGGTGGCCATGCGCTTGCCGGGCGGGCAGGCGTAGATTTCCAGCCCCGCTTCGAGGGGATCGTCGCTTTCGACGAGCCGCAGCTCGGCGACCCCGCCCTCGAACAGGCTCTCGAACAGGGTCTTGAAGTGCTCGTTGATCACCTCGAAGGCGGCCACCAGGCGCTCGCGGCCCTCGCCGTTCAGTTCGTCGATCCCCTGGCGCAGCTTGGCGATGGCGCCGGTCAGGTCCAGGCGCTCGGCCTGCATGGTCTCCAGCCGGGTGGCGTGCTCGGCGGCCTCTTCCTCGGCCCGCAGGTTCACCGGGCCGATGGCGTCGCGCTGGCGCTCCAGATTGTGGAGGTGGGCCTCCATGCCGCCGGCGTCGCCGGGGATGGCGATGGCCGCGTCGGCGAGACTTCGAGCCAGGTCTTCCGGTTCAACACGCGCGGTCTCGCGGATCTGGGTGGTGATCTCGGCCAGGCGTTCGGCGGCGGCCTCGAGCTTCGCCGACAGGCTGGCGCGCAGCTCACGCGCCTGGCTGGCGGCGGCGTCGCCGGCGCGGACCGCACGGTCGGCCTCGGCGCGCGCGCCCTCGGCCTGGGCCAGGGCGTCACTGCTCTTGGCGCGGCGGGGCTTGGCGGCCTCCAGCTCGTCCAGCAAGATCGGTAGAGCGCCGCGCAGGGAAAGAGTGTGCTCCAATGAGCAGGACTT